>JAJYFI010000165.1 GCA_021790955.1 bacterium
AACGCGCGACTCGATTCCGCGGCGGCGAAGGAGGCAACGAATGTGTAGGCCTATCGTGACGATGTTTCTCGCGGCCGTTCTGGGTTGCGGCTTGGCTCTCACCGCGCGACGTGGCCGCGCGCAGGGCGGCTCGGGCGCTCTGTTTCCCAACGATCTCGGGCCGACGACGATCGACGTCTCGAGCTATCCCAAGCCGTATCAGGACACCTACAAGGTGTTTCGATTCAAATGCGCGGCCTGCCACACGATCGCCAGGCCGATCAACTCGGAGTACTTGGAGGTCACCGGCGCGGAGCTGGCCGCGCTCAAGCGGAAAATGCCGGAAGCCTTCCAAGAGACCGCGCTCTTGCGTCCCGAAGTCGGGATCTGGAAGCGCTACGTCAAGAAGATGATGGCCAAGCCCGGCTGCCCCGTGGGCGGGGACGGCAAAAGGATCTGGGAATTCCTCGTTTACGACAGCAAGGTCCGAAAGATCGGACTCCATCTCGACAACCCTGCCAAGCTCGGAGCCTGGAAGCACTTCCGCTGGGAGCTGCTTCAGAAATTCAAAGCCGAGAATCCCAAACGCTTCCAGGAGCTCTACCCGCGCTGCACGAGCTTTCTGCTCTGCACCGGAAGCTGATTCATGGCATAAGGCGCCCATGCCCTTCGCCCATCCGACGCCTGTTGAGCTCATAGGACGGCTGCTGCTCGCGACCGTCTTAGGGGGGCTCATCGGCTACGAGCGGGAGGCGAGCGAGCGTCCTGCGGGGCTCAGGACGCATGTCTTGGTCGCGGTGGGCGCGGCGCTTTTTACGCTGGTTTCGATGCATATCGGCCAACTTCCGGGTTCGGATTCAACCCGGATCGCCGCGCAGATCGTCAGCGGCATCGGCTTTTTGGGCGCCGGCACCATCATCCACGACACGATGGGCATCCGCGGCTTGACGACCGCCGCGAGTCTCTGGTCGGTCGCCGGGATCGGGATGGCCTGCGGCGCCGCCTACTACGCTGGCGCCGTGGCCGCGACCACCATCATTTTCGTGACCCTGACGCTCCTGCGCCGCATGGGGCGCAAGTAGGGTTGGGGGGTTGGGGGTCAGGTCTCAACATTCAACACATTAAACGACCCTCGGCTGTAAGCCGAGGGTCGGCTCGACGGGAAAAATGCTGCGTTGAATGTTGAGACCTGACCCCCTCCTTGACCGTTTCGGGCTTCGGGGTTAAACTGAGGGCCGTGAGCAAGGCCTTGGGGGAGTCCGAGATCAGATCCCTTGTCAAGCTTTTGGACGAAGAAAATCCCGAAAGCTTGAGCCTCGTGCGTCGGGAAATCCTTTCGCTGGGCAAGCGCGTCCTTCCTTATCTCGACGAGGTTGAAAGCCTCGAGATGTCGAAGCCCCAGTTGGCCGAGAACGCCAGGCAAATCGCGTCGCATCTGCGCTTTAGCGACCTTAAAAGGGATTTCAGGGCCTGGGCGGGGAAATCTTCCCCCGATCTGGAGGAGGGCGCCTTTTTGGTCGCCCGGTTCGCCTACCCGGGCTTGGATCCCTCTCCCTATCGCCGTTGGCTCGACGAGGTCGCCGCCTCGGCCGCGGAACAAATCCCCTCCGAATACGAGGCTTTCGAGGCCTTCCAGCGTTTGAACGGCCAGCTTTTCCACAAGCTCGGCTTCATCGGAAACGAGACGAACTATTACGATCCGGACAACAGCTATCTCAACCGCGTCATCGATTCCAGGCGCGGGATTCCCGTGAGCCTGAGCGTCCTTTATCTCCTGCTATGCCGTCGCCTGGGCCTCAAGGCTTACGGCGTCGGGGCCCCGGGGCATTTTCTCGTGGGGTTTCGTGAGGGAAAGGCCGCCTGCTTCGTCGACACCTTCCATCGCGGCGCCTTCCTCGACTTCGACGAAGCGCGGCGGCTGATCGTGCGCGCGGGCTACGAGTTCAGGCCGGAATATCTGGCGCCCTGCTCCGCGCGCGGCATCCTTTTAAGGATGGTCCGCAATCTGATCTCGATCTACCAGAATTCCGGCTCCGCGAACGCCGAGAGGCTCTCGGAACTGGCGGAGATACTCCTTTTAAAGCGCTTTCTCCCCTCGACCCACCTTCCCGATGGGCTCTAGGCGGTTTCCGACCGAGATCGTCGACCTCCAGGCCGAGCCGTTCAACGCGCCTCTTAACGAGCCGTTCACCATCGCCACGGGATCCAAAAGCGAGGCCCGCAATGTCTTGATCCGCCTCAAGCTCAAAAGCGGGGTCGTGGGCTACGGCGAGGGCGCCGGCTCCGCGGCGGCCGGGAGGGCGGACCAAGAGGCGGATCTGCGGCGGGCACGGGCCGCCGGCGGCGCTCTTTTGGGAAAAGACGCGCGCTCCTGGCGGCGGCTTCTCGAGGGGGTCGACCGGGAGCTTGAGCCCCGCTGGGGTTTCCTGCGCGCGGCGCTGGGCATGGCCGTTTTGGACGCCTTGGCGCGTCAGTTGCGCGTTCCCCTGAGGCTTTTTTTCGGCGGCGCCGAGGAGCGGGTTGCAAGCGACGTCACGGTGACGATCGTCCCCCCCTCCAAGGCCGCCTCGGATGCGAGGCGCATCGCCGCCATGGGAGTCAAGACGATCAAGATCAAGGTGGGGGTGGACTTGGACGAAGACCTCGATCGGGTCCTGGCGGTCAAGAGCGCCGCCCCGAAGGCGAAGCTTTTTGTGGACGCCAACCAGGGTTATTCCCCCCGCGAGGCGATCGAGCTCATCCGGCGGCTGAGAAAGCGCCGCATCGAGCCGCTCCTTTTCGAGCAGCCGGTCGCGAAGGACGATCTGAAGGGGCTCTCCGACGTGGCGCGGCTCGCGCGCGTGCCCGTCGCGGCCGATGAGTCGGCCCAGGAGCCGGGGGACGTCGCGAACCTGGCTCGGATGCGGGCGGCGCAGGTCGTCAATATCAAGCTCATGAAGCGCGGGATTTTGGCCGCCTGCGACGTCGCCGCCTGCGCCAGGGGGCTTGGCCTTGACCTCATGATCGGGGGAATGGTCGAGTCGAGCCTTGCGATGGGATGCGCGGCGCATTTCGCGGCGGGGATCGGAGGTTTCCGCATCGTCGACCTCGACACGCCGCTCTGGTTCAAAAAAAGCCCGACGCGAGGGCTATCCCTCGGCCCCGGGGGCGTCTACGAGCTTTCAAAAGTGAAGGCGGGCATCGGCGCGGCGCCCGCTTAGGGACGTCCTCCCGGGCGCTTGACCGGCCAAGCGTTCCCCGGTATAATTTATTAACCGAACGGTAGGTAAATAAACGACCATGGCGCGCAAACCGGATCTCGCCGTCAGGAAGAGGATCCTCGAGGAGGCGGAGCACCTGATCCATTTGAAGGGCTTCAACAAGACGAGCCTCGAGGAGGTCGCCCGCCGCGCCCGCATGACGAAGGCGAACGTGCTCCATCATTTCGCGTCAAAAGAGGAGCTGGGCCTTGCCGTCCTCGACGCCAAGATCGCGGACTACCGGCAAAAGCGCGTCGACGGCTGCTGCCGCATGCGCGACCCGGAAGCGGCCCTCGCAAGGCTCTTTCGCGACGCGGCGGGCTTCCAACGCCGCAACGGCTGCAAGGCGGGTTGCCTCGTGGGCAATATCGCCCTTGAGATGAGCGACTTGAGCGAAACCTTCCGCAGGCGCACGAGCGAATTTTTCTCGCATTGGGAGCGCGAATTCGCGCGGTCTTTGCGGGCGGGCGGCGGGAGTTCGGCCGACGCCCGGGCCGTGTCGGAGGCGGTGATCGCTCTTTACGAGGGCGCGGTGATGCTCGCCCGTTCCCGGCGCGACGCCGGCGTCATCGCCCGGGTGGGCCGGGTGGCCCGGTCTCTGCTGCCGCGGTCTCCGGCCGGCCACGGCGCCGATTTCGAGGAAGGTTTCAGTCAACCTAAAAAGAGGAGGTCATAAGAACATGGGACCCAAGACGCCCTGCGGGTGCTAACCCGCCTTCCCCCGGCGCCGTTTCGAGGCCTGGAGCCTCGGGGCGGCGCCGGGTTCATTTTTATGGCCGGCGGTGGCGGCCCGCGCCATTGACAGGATGGGAAGCCGCCTTTATACTTTTCCCCATGAAACGCCTGTGGGCGGCGGTCCTCGCCGCGGCGCTTTTCCCGCTGGCGGTTCTCGAGAGCTCGCATCTCCACGTCGATTCGTCCTCGCAGGCGGCGCTCCAGCGGCAGTAGGTGCAATGACCGCAGGGTTCTGCGGCGGTGACCGCGCTCGGCTGGCCGGCGAAAATCTCGAACCGCGCCTTTGCGATCCGGTAGTAGTGCTGCACGGAGGAGGCGCGCAGCGTCGCCTGACCGCCCGCGCCGAGGATCACATGCATCAGCCGGGGCA
>JAJYFI010000166.1 GCA_021790955.1 bacterium
AAAGCTGGGAAATCCCGAAATCCTCCGAATGCTCGACGACAAGGGTGTTGACCGAGGGGATATCGAGCCCCGCCTCGATGATCGAGGAAGCGACGAGCACGTCGGATTTGCGGTGGTAGAACTCCCACATCGTCTTCTCGATTTCCTGGGCCTTCATTTGGCCGTGGACGAGGGAAAACCGGACGCCTCCCCCCGCCGCCCGCCGCAGCCGCGCGAGCCGCTCCGGCAACGTCCTCACCCGGTTGTGCACGTAATAGACCTGGCCTCCCCGCGCCGCCTCGGAGAGGATCGAGTCGACCGCGAGGGCCTCGTCGTACGCCGCGACGCGCGTCTCCACCTCCTTGCGCCCCGGGGGAGGGGTCTGGATGAGGGAAAGCGAACGCAGACCCGAGAGGGCCTGGAAGAGCGTCCGCGGGATCGGCGTCGCCGAGAGAAACAAGCAATGGACGTTCCGCCGCAGGGAACGCATCCTCTCCTTGTCCTTGACCCCGAAGCGATGCTCCTCGTCGATCACCACGAGCGCCAAGTTGGCGAAGGAGACGCCCTTTTGAAGAAGCCGTGACGTCCCTATCACGATGTCGACGGCGCCGGATTTCAAGCCCTCGAGAACCGCCTCCGTTTCGGAGCGCGTGTTGAAGCGCGTGAGGACCGCCACGCGGACGGGGTAGCTCGCCATGCGGGATCGGAAATTCTCGAAATGCTGCTCGGCCAGGATCGTCGTCGGGACAAGAACGGCCGCCTGCCGCCCGGACGTCGCCGCCGCGAACGCGGCGCGCATCGCGACCTCGGTCTTTCCAAAGCCGACGTCTCCGGCCACGAGCCTGTCCATGGGCTTGGGCCCCCGCAGATCGGCGAGGACGTCCTCGATGGCGCGCGCTTGGTCCGCCGTGAGATCATAGGGGAAGGAGGCCGCGAAGGAGCGCTCCATCTCGCTTTCCGCGGAGAAGGCGATCCCGGGCACCGACCGGCGCGCGGCCTCGGCCTTCAAGAGCTTCTCGGCGAGCTCCCGCACTCCCTCGCGCACCCGCAGCTTCGTTTTCTCCCAGGACGCGCGATCCAAGGACGACAGCCGCGGGCGCGCTCCCTCGAGCGCCACGTATTTGTCGACCTTCGAGAACTCCGACACGGGAAGATACAGGATGTCCCCGCCGCGAAACTCAAGATGGAGGCAGTCGACGACCTCGCCCCCCCCGGCCGCGACGGGCTTTAAGCCCCTGTAGCGCGCGATGCCGTAATCCTCGTGGGAAACGTAGTCCCCGGCCTTGAGCGTCCGCAGCCTGAGCGCCCCGCGGCGGCCAAGCCCCGCCGGACGGCGGGAGGCCGCGCGCGTGGGGAAACGCCTGCCGAAGAGCTCTCCCGCCGCGACCGCCAGCAGCTTGGTTGCCGGATGCGAGAAACTGTCATGCAGCGGGCCGATCAGGAACTCGAAGCCCGGCCTCGATCCGCCGAGGGCCTCCTCAAGCCGAAGATCCTCGGCCCTGTTCAAGGAATAAAGGAGGATTTTCCAGCCCTCCTCGGCTCTTCTCGCCAGCTCCTCGCGGACCTCCGCGATTCCCGCGGCGGCGAGGCCGGCCGATCTCCCGGGAAGGCCCGCGGCCCTCAGGCCGACGTCGACCCCGGCCGCTCCCGGACGTTCGAGAAAGGCTCCCCCCTCATAGGCCGGGACGCCTGCGGGCAGCTCGATGAGCCCCGGTTCCTCGACGAGGGCTTCCTCGGCGATCCACAGGCTTGCGCGGTCCAGCCAGCGCGTCAGCGGGATCAACCCGCCTTCGGCCCTCGCCGGGGTGGCCACGGCCTCGGAGAGGAACTCGACCGTCTCCTGGCTTAAAAGGTCGATCGCGCGCAGGCTCACGACCGAGTCCTCGTCAAAAAGGACGCGCACCGGCCGCTCGGGCTCCAACAGGTAGCAATCCACCACGGCGCCTCTCGCGGCATAATCGCCGGGAGAGCCCACGAAATCGGATCGAGAATATCCGGCCGCCTCCAGAGCCGCGATCGCCTCCGCGCGCCTCAACGCCAGTCCCGGCTTCAGGACCAGCCTGCGCGACTTAAAACTCTCCGGATCGGGCGCATCGGCCTTTAGGGCCGAGCCGCCAACGAGAACCAGGCGCGCTCCTCGGGAAAGCCTTTCGAGCGCCGCGAGCCTCCCTTCGGCATCGTCGCCGAAAACAGCGCATGGGACCGCCTCTCCCCCGAAAACGGGAGCAAGGGCCTCGAAGTCGTCGGCGACGCGGGCGAGTGCGCCGTCATCCTTGAACGCGAGCACCAGAGGCCCCGACGGGGCGGCAAAATCAGGCGCTCCCGGCAGGCCGCGGCCATGAAGAATCCATCTTGCCGCGTAGGCCCAGGCTCCCGCGTTGACGAGGCCTAGGAGCCGGGGGCGAGGAGTCAACCCCGGCCCCCTATCCCCTGCCCCCAATTTCGCGGGCGAGCCTGGACGAAAACGCCTGGGGTTGCTCCCCCTCGGCGCAACGTCCGCTCCAGCGGATGGGGCGGGAACCGTCGGGTCGCGAGTGAAAGAGCCTCACCGACAAGCCGCCCGGTTCGGTCCGGGCCAGGGCTCCGAAGGGGGTCTGGCAGCCGCCGCCGAAAGCGCGGGCGAGGCCGCGCTCCACCTCGACCTCGGCGCGCGTCGGCGCGTGGTCGAGAACCGCCGCGATCGCGGACGCCTCCTTCCTGTCCGAGCGGACCTCGACCGCGAGAGCCCCCTGTCCCGGCGCCGGGACGCAGAGGCCCGGATCAAGGGGCTCGGCGTTGACGGCGAAGAGACCGAGCCGCTTGAGCCCTGCGAGGGCGAGGATGAGCCCGTCCGCCGCGCCCTCCCGCAGCTTCCGCAGGCGCGTGTCGACGTTCCCGCGGATGGCGACGAGTTGTATGCCGGGCTTGGCGTCGCGCAGTTGGATCTGGCGCCGCAACGAGGCGGTCGCGACGGCCGCCGTCTCCGGGAGATCGGCCCACCCGCGCCCCCCGCGTCCGATCCAGGCGTCGCGCGGATCCTCGCGCTCGGGAAAGGCCGCGATGGAGAGCCCCGGCGCCAGGGATTCCGGGAGGTCCTTGGCGCTGTGAACGGCGAAATCGACCGCGCCCGCGAGCAGCGCCTCCTCGATTTCCTTGACGAACAGCCCCTTCAATCCGCCAGGGTTGAGGAGCGAGGATTGAGGGGCGAGGGAAGGAATGCTTTTTAAACCTGACCCCTCTCCGAAGGAGTCGCCGCTCGTCTTGATGACGACGGTTTCGACGTGAAGGCCCGGGTGGGACTTCTCGAGCCGGCGAGCGACCCAGGAGGATTGCGCTCGGGCGAGCGCCGAGCCGCGCGTGCCCATCTTGAGGATTGTTGTCATTCGGTCATATGCCGACCAGACACCATATTATAGAATCCACGCGTGAAGACGGCGAGCCCCGCTCTCAAATGGATCGAGATCGATTTGGCGGCCGTCCGCGCCAACGTTCGCTGGACGCTTTCCAAGGCCAGGTCCGGCGCGAAGCTCATGGCGGTCGTGAAGGCCGACGCCTACGGCCACGGCGCCGCGCGGGTCGCGAAGGCCGCCCTCGAGGCCGGAGCATCGAGCCTGGGCGTCCTGACGATCGACGAGGCCAGGGACTTGAGGCGATCGGGTCTCCGCTCCCCCATCGAGCTTCTGGCGCCCGTCCTCCCGGCGGACGCCCGGGAAGCCGTGCGCCTGCGCGTCGTGACGCCGGTCGACGGCTTCGAGCAGGCCCGAGCCCTCGACAAGGCCGCCCGAGCCGAGCTCGTAGACGAGGTCGTCGGCGCTCAGACCCTCGGCCGGTGCCCCATCGCGGGAACCGTGGACGTCGAGGGTGACAAGGTCCCCGTCGCGCGCCTCCCGATCAACCTCCTGGAGCGAGGCGAACTGCTCGCGCAGACGATCGACCTGGGCATCGATCTCCTCGCTCGTCGGGACGGGCAGGGGAAGGGTGACGACGAGGCCCTCGTAGCCGACGAGGTGGATCTCGGGGCGAACCTCGACGATGGCGTCGAAGACGACATCGCCGCCGTCCTCGCCAGCGGTGATGTCGATCTCGGGACGTGCGATCACGTCGAGCTCGCTCTCCTCGATGGCCTCGGTGAAGTAGCGAGGCACGGCGTCGCGGAGCACCTCCTCACGGATCGCCTTCGGGCCGAGACGAGTCTCGATGATCTTGCGAGGGACCTTTCCGGGGCGGAACCCGGGCAGGCGCACCTCCCTCGTGAGGCGCCGGAGGGTGTCGTCCGCGGCGCTGCGCAGCTCCTCCTCGTCAACCTCGACGGTGAGCTTGACCTTGTTGCCTTCG
>JAJYFI010000167.1 GCA_021790955.1 bacterium
CTACCAGCCCGACGCCTACGTGCCGCCGACGGACACTTACATCGAAAAAGACGCCTCGATCAACCAGCAGATCGACCGGCTGCGCCTCAAGGCCCCCGGCTCCCTTCTGTCGCGCCGCGACGTCGTGGTCGTGGCCTCGGTCTCCTGCATCTACAACATCGGCTCTCCGGAAAACTGGCGGGCGGAGGCGCTGCGGCTCTCCCCCGGCATGAAGATCGGCCGCGCCGACCTCCTCCAACGGCTCGTGCGCATGCACTACGAACGCAACGAAACGGAGTTCGCGCGCGGCAAATTCAGGGCGAAGGGCGCCGCGGTGGACGTCTTTCCCGCGCACGAGGAGACCGGGCTCCATCTCGATCTGGGAGACGACGGCATCGCCCGCCTCTACGAGATCGACCCGTTAAGCGGCCGGAGGCTGCGGCCGCTCCACGAGGCATGGCTCTACCCCGCCAAACACTTCGTCACGCCCGGCTCGGAGCTCGAGCGCGCCCTCGGAGCCATCGAGAGCGAGATGAAGGAGCGCGTGGACGCTTTCAAGTCTCAAGACCGCCCCCTCGAAGCCGAGCGGATCGAGCAGAGGACGAGGCATGATCTCGAAATGCTCCGGATCGCCGGCTATTGCCACGGCATCGAAAACTATTCCCGGCATCTCTCGGGCCGAGCCCCCGGGGAGAGGCCCTACTGCCTTCTCGACTACTTCCCCAAGGACTTCCTCCTCGTCATCGACGAGTCGCACGTCGCCGTCCCCCAGTTGGGGGGGATGTACGAAGGCGACCGTTCGCGCAAGCAGACCCTCATCGACTTCGGTTTCCGGCTGCCGTCCGCCCTCGACAACCGCCCGCTCAAGTTCGAGGAGTTCGAGGCCCTCATGCCCCGGACTCTTTTCGTCTCCGCGACGCCCGGGCCCTACGAGCTCGCCCGCGCGCAGGGCGAGGTCGCGGAGCAGATCATCCGCCCGACGGGCCTGGTCGATCCCGAGACGATCCTTCGGCCCTCGGAGGGCCAGCTCGACGATCTCATCGCGCGGATCGAGGCCCGCGCCAAGAAGGGCGAGAGGACTCTCGTGACGACGCTCACCAAAAGGACCGCGGAGGACCTGACCGAATTCCTCGTCGGCAAGGGCCTGCGCGTCCGCTACCTCCACTCCGACATCGAGCCCTTGGAGCGCATCCAAATCTTAAAGGAGCTCCGGGAAGGGAAATTCGACGTCCTGGTGGGCATCAACCTTCTCCGGGAAGGCCTCGACCTCCCGGAGGTCTCCCTCGTGGCGATCCTGGGAGCGGATCACGAGGGCTTCCTGCGCTCGGAAACGACCTTGGTCCAGATCGCGGGCCGCGCCTCCCGCAACGCCGGAGGCGAGGTCGTGCTCTACGCGGACCAGAGAACGGGCTCGATCGCGCGCGCCCTCGCCGAGATGGGCCGCCGCCGGGAGAAACAGCTCGCCTACAACGCCGCGCACGGGATCACGCCCAAGACGATCATCAAAGCGGTGCGGGAGATGGAGGAATTCGAGGTCGGAGCCAAGCGCGCCGGCCTTTCCCTGCTGCGCGACGCCGAACGCCCTCTCAAGCCCTCCGACGTCCCCGTTGTGATGGAGGAAATCGAAGCCCGCATGAAGGAGGCCGCGGACAACCTGGACTTCGAGCTCGCGGCGATTCTGCGCGACGAGCTCTTCAGCCTGCGCGAGATGACCGTGGGCGGCGCGCGAGGGCGCGGCAAACGCCGCAAAGCATCCCATGCCAAGACCCGATAGAGCGCCCCCCCCCGGCGTCTCCCGAGTCCTCCATTTCCCCCTCCTTGACTCCACCCAGGACTTCGCGAAGTCCCTTCTCGAGAAGGGAGCGGCTTGCGACCGAACCCTCGTCTGGGCCGATCGCCAAAGCCGGGGGAGGGGCAGGATGAGCCGTCGCTGGGACTCGGGCCCGGGCGGCCTCTACGCGTCCCTCATTCTCAGGAATCGAAAGATCCCCCCGTCAAGGCTCGGGGCGCTCAGCCTCTGGACCGCCCAGGCCGCCGCCACGGCCATTCGCCGAGGCTCGGGGCTCACAGTCGTGGTCAAGCCCCCCAACGACGTTCTGGCCCACGATCCCCGCCGCCCGGGATCGCCTCCTAAAAAAGTGTGCGGCGTCCTCATCGAGGCGCGCGGGGATTCCCGACGGCTCGATTGGATCGTCATCGGCGTCGGCCTGAACGTCAGGAATCGCATTCCGGAGCATGTCGCGACAAGAGCATCGAGTCTCGGCCTTCTCTCCAGCCGCAGCCGCGAACCGGACGTCGCGGGGATGCTCCGGCTTTTTTTGGCCGAATTTTGGCCTTTCTATCGAAAATTGGTATAAAAAGAGGTCTATTTATGGCGGAAACGTACGTCACGCGGGCGGGATTTGAGAAGTTGCGCTCCGAAATGGGGCCGCTGCTTGAGCAGAAACGCCAGCTTTCCAAAGACATCGCCGAGGCCCGGGAGAAAGGCGATCTCAAGGAAAACGCCGAGTATCACAGCGCCAAGGAAAAGCTCGGCCTCGTCATGACCCGCATCGCCCAGCTTGAGGAGAAGCTGCGAACGGCAAAAATCATCGACGAGACGCAGGGCCCCAAAGACGCCGTCGCGATCGGTTGCCGGGTAACCTTGAAGGATGACGACGGCGACGAGAGCTCCTACGTCCTTGTCGGAGCCGAGGAGGCGGACCCCGCCGAATCCAAGATTTCCGTCTTTTCGCCTTTGGCCCAGGGGCTCCTGGGCAAGAAAGCCGGCGAGAAGGCGACCGTCCAGCTTCCCGCCGGCCCACGGACGTTCCGCGTCTCCAAAATCGAACCCGCATAGGACTTGGTGTCACATTCTGACACCGACTTATCGAGTCTCGCCCGAACTCTAAAAGCCAAGGCTTTGGAATGGGGCGCCGACATGGCCGGCGTCGCCGCCGCCGAGCCGCCGCCGGACGCCCCCGAGCCCCGCGCCCTCGCCGACTGGATCTCCCGCGGCCATGCGGCAACCATGGGGTACCTGGCCCGGGAACCAGCCCGGCGCGCCGATATTCGGAAATGGTATCCGGAGGCCCGGTCGGTCCTCGCCCTCGGCTTCCGCTACGCCTCGGGAAGCCCCGCCGGCCGATTCTCCCCGGAATCAGGCCAATTCTCCCGTTACAGCCTCCTTCCCGACTACCACCGCGAAATCAAGAAGCGCCTCAAGGCTCTGCTCTCGTGGCTCCGGGAGTCAGGCCCGGGTCTTGACGGCCGTCTCTTCGTCGACTCAAGCCCCGTTCTCGAGCGCTTCTATGGCCGCCTCGCCGGACTCGGATGGATCGGCAAAAACAGCATGCTGATCTCCCCTTCGGACGGCTCCTACTTTTTTCTCGCCGGGATCGCCCTCAACGTGAAACTTCCTCCGGACGATCCCCTCCCGGACCACTGCGGGAGTTGCAAGCGTTGCCTCGAGGCCTGCCCCACCGAAGCCCTGACCCGGCCCCGGGTGCTCGACGCGACCCGCTGCATTTCCTATCTCACGATAGAACACCGCGGAAGCGTTCCGGAGCCTCTCAGGGAGCCCGTCGGCTCCTGGATCGCCGGATGCGACATTTGCCAGGATGCCTGCCCCTTCAACCGGTTCTCGCTCCCCGGCGCGCTTTTTGCGACGGCGCCTCCCCGCGAGATCCCTCTCGAGGAGCTCGCGCGGACGAACGAGAGCTCTTGGCGCGAGCGCTTTGCCAAGACCGGGGCGTCGAGGCTCAAGCTCCGAGGGCTCCTGCGCAACGCCCTTCTCGCCATGGGGAACTCGGGCGGCGCGCGCCACGCCGCCGCGCTCCAGGAAAGAGCCGAGGATGCCGATCCAGTGATTGCCGAGCAGGCTCGATGGAGCCTTCAACGCCTTAGGGAAGAAAATACGGGACACCCCCGCCCCTCCAGCCTCTCTCGAAAGGGAAGATTCGGGCGGGGGGCGCTCTCCTTGCTTTTATTCTTGTCGTTTCTTGCCGGCGCCGCCGAGGCCCAAGAGACTCCGCAAAACCTTCCCGAATCGCTGGTTCCCGAGACCCCCACCCCGCCTCGGGTGGTGCCGCCCGGAGCCGAGGGACAACCGTCGGAGGCGACCCCCTGGATCACGCGCTGGATGATCCACCCCATCCACAGCGGCATGTTCGTGAACGTCCCCGTCATCGACGAGGATCCCAACCGCGGGACAACCGCCGGCATCATGCCCATATGGGTCAAGCGAAAGCCCGGATCCGATTCGATCGAGTCGATCACCGCGCCCTCCTTCACCGGCAACCCCATCTACGGCTTCGTCGGGACGTACCGCTAC
>JAJYFI010000168.1 GCA_021790955.1 bacterium
TCGTACTTGATCGTGTAGCCGGTCCCCGCCGACGGGTCCGAGGCCAGCCAGTTGATGAACTCCCAGTCCGCCTTCTTCTGCGCCGAGTGGTTGAAGATCACGAGCTGGTGTCCCTCGTCCACCGTGGAGGCCTGGCCCGCCGGGCCGGTCGGCAGGGTGGTCACGCCCCAGTTGGCGAAGAACTGGGCGTCGGTCTCGTGATTGGTGCTCTGCACCACTCCTTGCAGCACCGGCTGGTCCCAGACAAAGGCCACCTTGTTCTGCGCCGCCAGCGGGCGGTAGTAGCCGATTTTGTGGTTGGCGGTGATGTAGCCCTTCTGGGCCAGCGTCTGCATGAAGTGCTGGGTCTCCTTCGTCTCCTTGTCGTTGTACTTGATGTCCTTGCCGTTGGCGGCTTTCAAGGGGTTCGCGCCGGTAAGGTTGTCTGTCGTCTGCTTGAGGTAGTCCTGAACCTGGGTCGCGATCATCTGCATCATGTTGGCCCGCGCCTGCGCCCGGGCGGCTGCCAGGCTCAATTGCGGGTCGGTGATCCCGGTTGAGAGGCCCGTCGCGCGCAGCACGTTGTCGCCCGCCGGGCAGTTGCCGTCGGCCAGGGGCTCCGAGTCCCGATATTTCTCGCCGTAGATCGTATAAGTGCCGGGGGTCCCGCAGGCCGTCACCAGCGCGCCGCAGCCGACGATGAGCCATGGGAAGAACTTCCTAGTTTTAAGCCATTCCTGCATCGCATCCTCCTTGCCGCTCGACATGGCCGCGCGGGCCGCTTGCGCGGTGCGACGGCCCGGTATGTTAATGAAAAGACACGAGAGTGTCAATATTGCCACAGGCACGGCATCGCGTTCGCCATCCGCGCGGACCTGGACGCGGCGGTGCGCGCGACGATCGAGGCGATCCCCCATGAGGCATGGCGGCTTGTGGTGCGCGGGCATGACACGTTCCTGCTGGCGGAGACGGTCCATGCTCCGGGACAGGGTGGGAAGCGTTCGGAGGCTTCCCTGCCGGCCTTTCGCTTGGTAGTGGTACGCCGCACGGGGCAGTTGGACTTGTTTAGAGACCCCATCGAGTACTACCCGATCATCGCGGGCTCGTAGCTCCAGGTTCCCCCCCAGTCGAAGCCGGCGATGATCGCGGCGGGATTGAGCCCGACGCGGACGGCCTCAAGCCCCAATTTCCATTTGGCCTCGTTCCAGGCGAGATAGTCCGCCGTTCCCAGGATGGAGACGGCGGCCGTCGCCGAGAGGAAAGTCGAGCCCAGCGCGAGACGCCATTTTCCCCAAGGGCCCCGGAAAGCGATCGCGATCGCGCCGGGCAGGAAGAGAAGGACGTAGCGATCGAAATATTTGGCCCCGAACATGGAGGCAAGAACTTGAAGAATGGAGCAAGCGGCCAGCAGGAAAGCCCCGCGCTCCCGCGGCAAGTCCTTCAATGTCCCCGCCGAAGCGCGAAGAAGAAGCGCTCCTCCAGCGAACGCCAATAATGTCACCGCCATCCAAAAAATCCTCGCCGCCAGAAATCCCGAAGGTTTGAAGGCAGCGCCGCCCAAGGTGAGCGTCCCGACGGCCGAGGGCGAGAATAGGTTTTCAAGATACGGCATGCCGCGCCGGAAATTCGGTGACACCATACCCATTTTGCCTGATTTCGGCTTGATCCCGCGATAGAAATCAGTATGGTGTCACCGGATTTCGCGTTTTTTCCACAAATAGTAGACAGCGGGATAGACGAGAAGCTCGAGAAGAAACGAGGTCGCAAGCCCCCCCGCCATGGGGGCGGCGATGCGCTTCATGAGGTCGGCCCCCGTCGCCCGGGAAAACATCACGGGCAGAAGCCCCATGAAGGCGCAGGCGACCGTCATCAGCTTGGGCCGCAGCCTCAGCACCGCGCCTTCGAAGACCCCCTCGCGCAGGTCCGCCTCGCTGTTGAGACGTCCCGATTCGCGCCGGGACTTGAGCGCGAGGTCGAGATAGAGAAGCATGAAGATGCCCGTCTCGGCGTCGAGCCCCAAGAGCGCGATCATGCCCACCCAGACGGCGACCGAGAGATGGTAGCCCAGCGCGTAGAGGAGCCACACGGCCCCGACGGCCGAGAAGGGGACGGCCAAAAGCACGATCCCCGACTCCGTCCAGGAACCGGTGTTGGCGTAGAGAAGAAGGAGAATGACGAAGAGCGCCAGCGGAACGACGAGCTTGAGCCTTTGGCGATCCGCCTCCATGCGCTGGTATTCGCCGCTGAATTCATAGGAGACCCCCGGCGGGACCCGGATCGCGCTCGCGAGGGCTTTGCGCGCCTTCGCGACGTAGCCGCCGATGTCGCGGGTCTTGAGATCGATGTAGACATAGGCCGACAGCATTCCGTTTTCGTCCCGGATCATCGCCGGCCCCTCGGTCAGACGCCAGCGGCCGAGCGCGCCTAGGGGGACTTGTCGCCCGTCCGGCGTCGCGACGAGGACGCGGTTGAATTTGTCGACGTTGTCCCTGAAGTCGTAGGCGTAGCGCAGCGTCACGCCGAAGCGGCTTCGTCCCTCGATCGTCTGGGTGGCCTCCTCCCCTCCGAGCGAGGCTCCGATCGCGACATCCAGGTCCTTGATCGAAAGCCCGTAGCGCGCGAGGGCCCCGCGGTCCGGATCGAAATCGGCGTAGTAGCCCAGGGACGGGCGCTCGGCGGTTGCCTGGCGGGTCTCCGGAAGAGAGTTGAGGACGCCCTCGATCCCGGTCGCGACTTTTTGGATGCTCTTGAGATCGGGCCCGAAGACCTTGACGCCCACGGGAGTGCGCATGCCGGTCGCGAGCATCTCGATGCGGTTGTGGATGGGCTGGGTCCAGATGTTGGGCAGTCCAGGGACTTGGAGCGCCCGGTCCATGGCCTCCAGAAGTTCCCGATAGCTCCTGCGCCTCTTGCCGAACCAGCCAGGCTCGCTCTTGGGCCAGTCCTTCTTGGGTTTGAGGCTGACCAGGGTCTCGAACATGGACAAGGGCGCCGGGTCGGTCGCGGTGTCGGCGCGGCCCGCCTTTCCATAGACCGCCGCCGCCTCCGGAAAACTCTTGAGGATTCGGTCCTGAATCTGGAGAACGCGCCCGGCCTCGTCGGCGGAGATGCCCGGAAGCCCCGTGGGCATGTAGAGGATGGCGCCTTCCTCCAGGGGCGGCAGGAATTCCGAGCCCAGCTTGCCGAGGATGGGGATCGTCGCGGCGACCGCCAGGACGGCGCCCAGGACGACCGCCTTGGGATGCTTGAGGACGAGCCGCGCCACAGGAGCGTAAAGGGCGTGGAGGCGGCGGCTCACCGGGTGGTCGGATTCGGGATGGTAGGCGGTCTTGAAGCGCATGAGGACGAGGCGCAGGACGGGGTCGAGCGTCACGGCGAGGAGGGCCGCCGCGGCCATGACGAGAGTCTTCGTCGCCGCGAGCGGCCGGAAGAGCTTTCCCGATTCCCCCGACAGCGCGAAAATGGGCAGGAAGGACACCGCGACGACGAGAAGCGAGAAAAAGACCGCGGGCGCCACTTCCTGGATGGCATGGAGGCAGACGGCGGAGGGATCGCCCCGGCTTCCTCCCTCCTGCCACGCTTCGAGCCTTTTGTAGGCGTTCTCGGCCTCGACCACCGCGCCGTCGACCAGAATCCCTATCGAGATCGCCAGGCCCGAGAGCGACATGATGTTGGCGCCGATTTTCCAGAACAGCATGGGGATGAAGGCGAGGACGATGGCCGCCGGGAGCGTCGCGATCGGAACCAGCGCCGACGGCGGGTGCCAAAGAAAGAAAAGGATGACGAGGCAGACGATCGCGATCTCCTCCGCCAGGGCCTTTTTGAGAGTCCCCATCGCGCGGGCAATCAGCTCCGAGCGGTCGTAGACCGGGACGATCTCGACTCCGGGCGGCAGGAAGGGCTTGAGGGACTTGAGCTTCTCCTTGACGCGGGCGATGACCTCGTAGGCGTTTTCCCCCTGGCGCATGATCACGACTCCTCCAGGGGCGTCCCCCAGGCCGTTCAAGTCGCTCACTCCGCGGCGGATCGCTCCCCCCATTCCCACCTGCGCCACGTCTCGCACCAAAAGCGGGGTTCCGGTTTTGGGGTTGACGCCCACGGGGATTTTCGCGAGATCCTCGACGCCGCCCCATAGCCGGCGGAGGTAGCCCCGGATGCGCACGAGGTACTCGAAGCCGTTGATGTCCAAAACCCGGCCGCCGGTTTCGCGGTTGCCGGCGGCCACCGCCTCGGATACTTTTTTCGCGGGGATGCCGTACTGCCAGAGGGCGCCGGGGTTGAGGCGCACCTGGTATTCC
>JAJYFI010000169.1 GCA_021790955.1 bacterium
CACCCTGGACATCCGCCCGGCCCCGCGCGAGCGCGACTGGATGGACCACACCGACCAGCGCTATGCGTACCGCTGCCTGCCGCTGTCGAAACCTGCATCCCCGCGCACCCACCAACTTCGATCGATTTGGACCGCACCGATGATACCAGCCCCGGGGCCGTCGCCGCACAGCGGGCCAACAACCTTGTGCGCAGAGTAGACTGGGAGCAGCGCAATCTTTCGCTGCAAGGGAGTCCGTTCTACATGCCGATTTCGTTTCGCCGTTCTGCGTATGCAGCCAGCGGCCTGCTCGTGCCAGCACTTCTGCTCTGCCTCTACAGCCTAATGCCAGCGCAGGCAATCGGACAGGACACCCCGCCGCCGCCCTCCGCGCTGCAAAGACAGCTTGCCCACATGGACATCGCGCTGCTCGCCGCGGACAACGTCAGCGACACCGTCTCCGGCATTGAGCAACGGGACGCCAGCAACACCACGATCGTCAACGGCGCCGGCGACAAGTCGGACATCAAGAAGCGCGCCGAGTCCATTCGCAAGCAGATCGAGGAGACGACCTCCGATTACGACCGCGAGAAGCTCCAGGAGCGCCTGGCCAAGCTCTCCGGCGGCGTGGCCGTCATCAACGTGGGAGCCGCGACCGAGACCGAGATGAAGGCCAAGAAGGCCAAGGTCGAGGACGCCTCCAACGCGACCCGCGCGGGAGTCGAGGAAGGCATGATCCCGGGCGGCGGCGCGGCGCTGTTGCGCGCGGCGGAAGCCATCGAAAAGTTCAAGGGGGAGTCCGAGGATGAGACCACGGGCGGCCAGATCGTTCGCAAGGCCCTCCAGGCCCCCATCCGCATGCTGGCCGAGAACTCGGGCATCGACGGGGCCGTCGCGGTCCAGAAGATCCTGTCCTCCGGCAACGGCATGGGCTTGGACGCCGAGAGCGGCGAGTATGTGGACCTCTTCAAGAGCGGGATCGTGGACCCCGTCAAGGTCACCCGGACGGCTCTCGAGAACGCCGTCTCCGTCGTCTCGACGCTCCTGACGACCGAGGTTCTCGTCGCCGACATCCCGGAAAAGAAAGAGCCTGTGGCCGCCAACCATTCGCACGGCGGCGAGATGTATTGATCGGTTCATAACCGGGTCAAAAATGGGCCCCCGTCCGAAAGGGCGGGGGCCTTTATTTTTGCTTTGTTTTAATCGATTCTTTTGCTATAATGTTTTTGTGACGTTGACGAGACTCCTCGACCTCCCCAAAATCCGTTTTATCCGTCTTTCTAGCCTCGACTCTCAACCAAGAAGGGGGATTGCATGATCGTAAAAGTCCGTGTCATTCCGAACGCCTTTGAAAATGAGGTCATTAGCCGCATCGGGAGCGTGCTCCGGGTACGGGTGGCGGCCTCCAGCGTGAATCAAAAGGCCAACGACGTTCTCAAAGGCTATTTAGCCGAGTTTTTCCAGGTTCCGACGCGGAAAGTGCTGATTCTACGCGGCGCCAACGGCCGGGAAAAGACGATCGAGATCACCGGCAAGACCGAGGAGCAGCTGAAGCGCGTCATGGAGTCCATCCCCTAAAAAAAACTTCTCGGGGTTAAAAACCCGCGACCCGGCTTGCAACGGGTCGCGGGTTTTTTGTTCCCTTATCATGTTACATGGGCAAAACGCCGCGGGCGGACTCCTCGTTTAAACCCAGCTCCCAGTTCAGCCTTATCGTCAGGGTCAGGATCGTCGACCGCCCGGGCATGCTGGGGAAGCTGACATCCGTCATCGGGCGGGCGGGCGGTTCCCTGGGGACGATCGAACTCGTCAGTTCCAGCGACCAGGCCCTGGTGCGCGACATCGTGGTCAATTCGGCCAGCGAGAGCCAGGCGGGCCGCATCCTCAATGCCATCCGGCGCCTCTCTTATGTCGAGATCATCTCGGTTTCGGATCAGACCTTCCTTCTTCATCGCGGCGGCAAGATCGAGGTCGAACCGACCAGGCCCATCCGGACGCGCGAGGAGCTCTCGATGATCTACACGCCGGGGGTCGGCCGGGTATCCCTGGCGATCCATGATCGCCCGGCATCTGTTTGGGACTACACGATCAAGGGCCGGACGGTGGCGATTGTGACCGACGGTTCGGCCGTCTTGGGGCTCGGCAACATGGGGCCGGAGGCCGCTCTCCCCGTCATGGAGGGGAAGGCCGTCCTGTTTAAGGCCTTTGCGGGCCTCAACGCCTTCCCGATCTGTCTCAAGACCCAGGATGTGGGGGAAATCGTGGCCACCGTCGAGCGCATTGCCCCGGTGTTCGGCGGGATCAATCTGGAGGACATCTCGGCGCCGCGCTGCTTTGAGATCGAGCGTGAGTTGAGGAAAAGGCTTGACATTCCCGTGATGCACGATGACCAGCACGGAACGGCCGTGGTGGTCCTTGCCGGACTCTTGAACGCCCTCAAGCTCGTCGGCAAGCGCCTCTCAGCGGTCCGCATCGTGGTGTCGGGAGCCGGGGCTGCGGCCGTGGGGGTCAGCCAGCTCCTCATGGAAGCGGGGGCCAAGGACATTATCGCCTGCGACCGTGAGGGAGCTATTTACGAGGGGCGCGGCGAGCACATGAACCCCGC
Source organism: bacterium (assembly GCA_021790955.1). Classification (GTDB taxonomy): domain Bacteria; phylum Elusimicrobiota; class Elusimicrobia; order UBA1565; family UBA9628; genus JAJZAK01. Next base: position 2,585 of record JAJYFI010000169.1, read on the forward strand.
CAAGGAATGGCTGGCCCAAAGGACCAATCTCCGGCGGTTCAAGGGGCCGATCGGCGGCGCCCTGAAGGGAGCGGATGTTTTTCTCGGCCTTTCGACGCCCGGCGCCGCGACGCCGGCGGAGTTGAAGCGCATGAGCCGGGATTCGATCGTGTTCGCGATGGCCAACCCGACTCCCGAGGTCATGCCGGAGCAGATTCCCTTCGCACGCGTGGTCGCCACGGGGCGCTCGGATTATCCCAATCAGATCAATAACGCCCTCGCTTTCCCGGGGGTGTTCAAGGGCGCCATGGCGGCCAGGTCCAAGAGGATCAGCAGCGAAATGTTGATCGCCGCGGCGAACGCCATCGCCGAGGTCGTGCCGGCGGCTTCTCTGGGGCCGCATCACATCATCCCCTCGATCTTCGATGACGCGGTCTGCCCGGCCGTAGCGGAAGCCGTGGCCGAAGCCGCCGGCGGCCGCAAGCGGGACGCGGGAGCGGAGGTCTTGGCCGCGGGCCGTCTTGCGGAGGCCTTGACCTCCTCCAGATCCCGATGAGCGGCGCGCTCTCCCCCGTCTCGGATCGAGCGACGCCGGCGGCCGCCCCCAACGAGCGCGCGTCGCCCAAAATGGCCAAGATCCTCGCCACTCTGGGGCCGTCGAGTTCGGACGTCAAGACCTTGATGTCCCTCCTCAAGGCCGGCGCCAACGCCTTCCGGCTCAACTGTTCCCACGCCTCGATGGCGGAGTTGGCGAAGACGGTGCAATCCGTCCGCCGCGCCTCGGCCTTGAGCGGCACCGTTTGCGCGATTGTCTTGGATCTCCAAGGCCCCCGCCTGCGCGTGGGGCGTCTCTCCGGCGGAGGCGTCGCCCTCAAGAAGGGGGCGCCCGTGCGCGTGACGACCGAGGACGTCCTGGGAAGCGAGGGGCTCGTCCCGACCGATTTCAAGCACCTGCCGCGCGTCGTGTCCCGCGGCTCCCGGATCCTCTTGGACGACGGCACCATCGTCCTCTCGGTGGTCGACGTCGCCCGCAGCCACGTCGACTGCCAGGTCGTTGTGGGGGGGTTCCTGAAAGAGCACAAGGGGATCAACTGCCCGGGCGCGGACATTGATCTCCCGGCCATTACGGAGAAGGACATGGCCGATTTCAAGATGGGCATCAAGCTCGGCATCGGCCACGTGGCGCTCTCCTTCGTCAGGGGGCCGGAGGATATCCGGCTTGCGCGGGAGGTTCTGCGCCGGACGCGCTCCCCCATGAAGGTGATCGCGAAGATCGAGCATCCTCTCGCGGTGAAAAATATCGACGCCATCCTCGAAGAGACGGACGGCATCATGGTGGCGCGCGGGGACCTCGCGGTCGAGATCACCCCGGCCGAGGTGCCGGCCCTCCAGAAGCTCCTCGTGCGCAAGGCCAACGAGGCGGGCAAGCTCTCCATCGTCGCGACGCAGATGCTGGAATCGATGATTTCGCACCCGACGCCGACGGCCGCCGACCCGCTGCTGTAGACGTAGGGCGCCACGACGCCCACGTACGCGCCTGCGGCACGCGCCTGCGACACCGCCGCGCGGTTGACCCACTGTGAGTCGGGAACGAGCCCGACCGACTTGGCCTCGCCCCAGTCGGGGGTGAACTGCACGATCCCGCCGTTGCCGACGACCGAGACGGTCATGTGCTGGCCCGGCCCGCCGA
>JAJYFI010000170.1 GCA_021790955.1 bacterium
GCCGATCCGTATTTGCCCCGGACGTATTCGATGACCTTCTCGCGCCCCACGTCGGAGAGGTCGATGTCGAGGTCCGGCATCGCCTTTCGGTCCGGGTTGAGGAAGCGCTCGAAAAGGAGCCGATGGCGCAAGGGGTCGATGTCCGTGATCCTGAGGGCGTAGGCGACGAGAGCCCCGGCGCCGGAGCCGCGGCCGGGGCCGACGGGGATGCCCTCCCGGCGGGCGTAGGCGATGAAATCCCAGACGATGAGGAAGTAGCCCGCGAATCCCATCTTGCGGATGACCGAGAGTTCGAAGTCGAGGCGTTCCCTGTAAGAGGGAGGGACCTCCCCAAGCCGATCGGCGAGGCCCTTGAGGCAAAGCTGGGTGAGCTGGGAATCCTGGGTCTGGCCCTCCGGGACGGCGAATTCCGGAAGGAGGATGCGGCCCATGGGGATCTCGAGGCGGCACCGCTCGACGATGGCGAGGGTGTTCGAGACCGCCTCGGGGGCGAACGAGAAAAGCTGGGACATTTGCGCCGCCGTCTTGAGGTAGAAATCCCGGCTTTCGAACTTGAGGCGGGCCTTGTCCGCAAGCTTGCTTCCGGTCGCGATCGCGACCCGGGCATCCTGAGCCTCGGCTTCGTCGCCCCGGGCGTAATGGCAGTCGTTGGTCGCGACGAGGGGGATGCCGGTGCGGCGGTGAATCTCAAGGAGCGCCTTCGTGGCCTGGTGTTGGGCGGCGATCCCGTGGTCCATGATTTCGAGATAAAAGGACCCGGGCTCGAGCATGTCGCGCAGCGCGACCGCGGCTTTCTCGGCTCCCACGACGTCGCCCGCGGCGATGAGCTGGCAGACCTCGGATTTAAGGCAGCCCGACAGAACGACGAGGCCTTTGGAATGCCGTGCGAGGAGCTCGCGGTCGATGCGTGGGTCGTAGTAGTAGCCTTCGGCGTAGCCGCGGGTTCCCAGCTCGAGCAGGTTCTGGTATCCCTCGAAGTCGCGCGCCAGGACGGTCAAATGGCAGGTCTCCTTCTGGCTCCCCGATTTCTCGCGGCGTGACGTCTTGGCGAAGTAAAGCTCGCAGCCGACGATGGGGTTAAGGCCCACTTCCCGGCAGCGGCCGTAGAATTCGATGGCGCCGTACATGTTGCCGTGGTCCGTGAGGGCGATTCCCTTGGCGCCGGCCTCGGCGAGATGCTTGAGGGTGTCGGAAGGTTTTTTGCCGTCCTTATCGGAGAGCCGAATCATCCCGTCGAGTAGGGAGTACTCCGAGTGGTTATGGAGGTGGACGAAACCAGCGTGCAAGGCTTTGGAATCCGCCATGGAGGGCTTTTGTTATAATCCCCGAACGACCATGAGCCGTCCGAAGCCCACTCCGAGCCGCGGGCTTCGAGAAAGGCTTATACGCGAGAACATCGTCTACCGCGGCAACTCAGTCGACTTTCGCGCCGACGAGATCCTGCTTCCGAACGGCCGCCGTGCCGTCCGCGAGTATATCGACCATCCGGGCGCCGCGGCGGTCGTCCCCTTCGTGACGCCGCATACGATCGTGCTCGTGCGCCAGTACCGCTTTCCCGTGCGCCGAACGACGCTCGAGATCCCCGCCGGGAAACTCGACGCGGGCGAGGATCCCGGCGCCTGTCTCAGGAGGGAGCTTCGAGAGGAGACGGGATACTCGGCCGGGAGCCTGAGGCCTCTCATCACCTATTGGCCAACGCCAGCCTTCGCCAACGAAGCGCTTCATGTCTACGAGGCCGGGAACCTGCGCGCCGGCCGCCGGAACCCCGACGAGGACGAGTTCCTGGAGGTCGTGGCCATGAGGTTCGATGACGCTTTGAGGCTCGTCCTGACCGGGAAGATTCGCGACTCCAAGACCGTCATCGGGCTCCTGCTGTGCGCGTTGAAGCGCCCGGCAAGGGCTCATTTTACCACATAGGGGCGTCCATGCGTCCCGAAGAGATTCCTGCGTGGGAGCCGTTCTTGAGGCGAGCGCCCCTTTTCGAGGGGATGTCGTCCCAGGATATCGGCCGGATCGCGCTAAGGTTCTCGGTCGTCTCGCTTCCCAAGGGGTCGACGCTCTTTAGGCAGGGGGCGGAGCCGGACGCCCTTTATATCGTGGCCTCGGGGCAGGTGCGGGTGGTGCACGAGGAGTTGGGCGGGGAACGCGTGGCCGCGCGCCTCGGCTACGGCGAGGTCTTGGGGGAGGGGGGGCTCCTGACCGGGGAGCCTCGGAGCATGACGGTCAAGCTCGACACGAGCTGCGAGTTCCTGAGGCTTTCCCGGCAGGACTTCGAGTCCCTCCTGCGGGAGATCCCGGAGATCGCGCTGCATCTGTCGCAGATGCTCACGAAGCGGCTCGTCGCGATGAACCGCCTCACGGCGCGCCGTTCCGCGCGCGTCAACCGCCTGTTGGCGCTCGTCTGCGGGCTGGGGCGCGCGGACCGCCTTCTTTTCGGGCTGCACCTGGCCTTCCAAACGCTGGAGCAGACCCGCCGCCGCGTGCTGCTCGTCGATCTGTCCGAGGACGCGGGAGAACTCGCGAAGTCCTTGCGGCTTCAGGGCAACCGCATCGGCAAGGGGGAGCTGCGGGCGCTCAACACCCGGGACCCTCTCTCGGTGATGGGCCTGGCGGAGCCCCATCCCTCGGGGCTCTCGATCCTGTCGTTGGGCCCCGACGCCCTCGGGGGCTTCCCGGAGACGGGCATTTTTCTTTTCCTCAACGCCCTGCGCGGCGCCTACGATTTCGCATTCGTCCTTCTGGGCTCGGCTTTCGGCGCCCTCGACAAGACGGTCGTCTCCGAGGCGGACGAGGTCTTCCTTGTGGCGAGCGAAGGGGCGAGGCCGCAATTTCGCCAGCTCGAAGCCGACATCCTCGCCACGGGCGTCCGGGAGAATCTCTTCGAGGTCTTCCTGGGGGAGCCTGAATGGGAGGAGTGGGCGCTCTCGCCCAGCCTTCCGCGGCAGGTGATTCCGTGGCCGGCGGCGATCCACCGGAGTTTCGTGCGGACGGAAGATCCCTTCGAGGCCCTCAGGCAAAGCCCCAAAAGCGAGCAGGGGATGGGGCGCCTGGCGCGGCGCATCGGGGGGCTCAAGGTCGGCATCGCGATGAGCGCGGGCGCGGCCCTCGGCTACACCTTGATCGGGGTGCTCAAGGTCTTCAAGCGCGAGGGCATCCCCGTGGACATCCTCGCCGGGACATCCATGGGCGCGCTGATCGCGGCCTTCGCCGCGAGCGGGATGGAGCCGGAGGAGATCGAACAGGTGGCGCTCGCGATCGACAAGCAGTGGGTCTACAAGAACCTCGGCCTCGATATCGCCTGGCTGCGGGCGGGCATTTTCAGGGGAACCACGCTTCTGAGCTTCCTGAGGACGCATCTCGGCACGAAGCGCTTCTCCGACCTGGAGATCCCCTGTGCCTGCGTCGCCTGCGACATCGAGACGGGCGAGGAGGTCGTCCTGCGGGAGGGGGAGGTGGCGGAAGCCGTGCGGGCCTCCTGCGGCCTGCCGATCTTTTTCCAGTCGATGAACCTCAACGGGCGCTTCCTCGTGGACGGCGGCCTCGTCAACCCCGTCCCAACGAGCGTGACCGCGACCCTAGGGGCCGACATCCTTCTTGCCGTCGACCTGACGGTCCCGCCGCCGGAAAGGATTTTCGCGAGGCTCGAGTCGGAGCGCAAGGCGGCCGGAGCGAAGGGCTCCAGCCGGCTCAAGGAGTTGAGCTTTCCCGAGGAGCCGGCGCTCCCCGGCATCGTCAAGGTCTTTTTCCACATGATCTACACGATGGAGTACGAGATCGCCCAGAAAAGATCCCACTTGGCCGACGTCGTCATCTGGCCGAATCTGAAGGGGTTTTCGTGGGCGGATCTCCATCGCGCCAAGGAGCTCATCGCGGTCGGGGAGCGCGCCGCCGAGGAGCAGGCCGCGCGGATCAAGTCCCTCCTGCCCTATTTCGCCGATTACTGCCGCATGCCGCTGAGGCTATTGAGCACCATTTCGGGACCGTGAGCGCTCACTCGGGTCCCTCGGGGACGCAAAAGATATAATAGCCGGGTCCTGCGGGGCATAGCTCAATTGGCTAGAGCGCCTGGTTTGGGACCAGGAGGTTCTCAGTTCGAGCCTGAGTGCCCCGATGCTTTTTCCAGCCGGATTTTTCCGGCGGTTCCGCCCAAGGGCGGGTTTTCTGCCCTAGTTTGGGGACCAAAGACTGACCCTTGCGAGAGTCGCTGAAAGTAGGCTAAAGTAGGTC
>JAJYFI010000171.1 GCA_021790955.1 bacterium
TCCTTGTCGCAGACCGACGAGATCATGCGGCCGAGAGCCTGGACGGGATCGGGCGCGGGCCCGCCCCACATCCCGGAATGGATCGACGTGGCAAGGGACCGGACCGTGACGTCGAAGGAGACGAGGCCGCGAAGCGCGGTCGTGATCGAGGGCACGCCCGTGTCGAAATTCGAGGTGTCGGCGAGCACCATGGCGTCGGCCGCGAGCCGGGAAGCTTGCGTCTTGAGGAAGGCCTCGAGATGCGGGGAGCCGATTTCCTCCTCTCCCTCGATCAAGACCTTCACGTTGAGCGGCAAGGAGCCCAAGGTTTCGAGACAGGCGGCGATCGCGCAGGCGTGGATGACGACGCCGGCCTTGTCGTCCGCCGAGCCGCGCCCGAAGAGGCGTCCTTCCCGCTCCGCCGGCTCGAAGGGCGGCGACGCCCACAACCCCTCCCGCCCGGGCGGCTGGACGTCGTGATGGGCATAAAGAAGAAGCGTGGGTTTCCCGGGTTGGCGGAGCCAATCGCCATAGACGTAGGGGAAAGCGCCGTCCAGGCGGAAAATCTCGACGTTTTCGAGACCTCGCGACTTAAGAAGCGTCTCCACGGCCTCGGCGGAATCTTCAAGGGGCTTCTCCGGGAAGCCTGGAAAGCTCACGCTCGGCATGCGGATGAGGCGCGAGAGGTCCTCGACGGCCCGGCGGCTGTTTTGATCGGCGAAATCAATCGCTTGTTGCATGCGCCGATTATATTAAAATGGGGTCAGGTCTCAACTTTCAACACCCGAGGGCCTTTGATGTTGATTGTTGAGACCTGACCCCATGCTTCTGTCTCGCTATCTCCTGCGGATGTTTCTGCCCGCGTTCGCCCTCTGCTTGGCGCTGTTTTCGGGGATTCTTTGGATGAACCAGTTCCTGCGTATTTTCAGCCTGGCCGTCATGAAGGGTATCTCTCCCGCCTGGGTCCTGGGCTGCTTCACGCGTCTTTTTCCCTTTCTCCTGAGCCTTTCAATACCCATGGCTTACCTGGTGGCGCTCCTCTTGACGATCGGCCAATGCTCGGAGTCGGGCGAAATGCTGGCCTTGAGGAGCTCCGGCTTCTCCTTCCTTCAGATCACGAAATCCTTCCTGGCCTGCGCGGTCGTTTTAGCCGCTCTCCTTCTCTACCTCAACCATAAAGCGAGTCCCGAGGCCTTCCACGCCTTCCGCGAGCAGTTCTCCCAGGCTTCTCAAAAGATCTCCCGCATGGACTTGGAGCCGGGAACCTTCATGCATCTGGGGCCCTTCAAGCTTTACGCCGCCCGAGCCTCGGGGAAGACGGGCGAGATCAAGCAGGCGGCCCTTCTTCGGACCCAGGACGGGCAAACTGAATCTCTCCAGATCACGGCTCCCGAGGGGCGCGTCCGAGTCATCCCGGGCCAAGAGCTATCCCTCGACCTTGCTCACGGCGAAATTCTTTTTCCCAACCACGACCCCCGCCGCTTCACCTCCGGCGCCTTCAAGGGCTACCGCCTATCCCTGCCGCTTTCTCTCCCCCAAAGCGGCAAAAGAGACCCCGATCTCCAGGAGCTGGCGACCCCCGCCCTCTTGAGCCGCCTCCACGATCCGAAGGCCGCGCCTTACCGGCGCACGGAATCGGCCGTCGAGGCCTCGCTGCGTTCCGCCGTCGCTCTGTCGCCGCTCGTCTTTTTCTGGCTGGGCGCCCCCCTCGGGCTTCTGGGCATCGGCCGGCATGGCCGGGGGGCCGCCTTCGGATTCAGCCTCATCATCCTTCTCGCCTTCTACGGGCTCATCACGCTCGGCATCAATCTCGGCCGCCGGCACGCCTCCCTCGCCTGGCCCGCTCCCTGGATGGCGGACACCTTGGGCCTCATCGCCGGCGCCTTCATGGTCCGCGAAGCGCTCAAGCGATGACGGACTCGAAAAACTAGTGACACCATACGCATTTTCCCGTTTTGTGACCGGAAATAGGTATGGTGGCACCAGTTATTTACAGCCTCCGGTTCCGGACGGCTCCCCTTCATGAGGCTCCTCAGCCGCTACATCGCCGGCCGGTTCTTCCAGCCGTTCTTCTTCAGCCTCGGGCTCTTTGCCGTCCTCATCTTCCTGGGCGACGTCTTCGATCGCATGAACATGCTTTCATCGAGCCCCGCCTCCATCGGACAGATACTCCAGTACCTCTGGCTCGGCGTGCCCTATTGGTCCATCCGGACGATCCCGATGGCGACCTTGCTTGCGACGCTGCTGACGGTCACCGGGTTCGTCCAGAGCGGAGAATGGATCGGCGTGCTCGCCGGAGGCTTTGAGAACAAGGACCTGTGGATTCCGATCCTCGCCTGCTCCGGACTCGTCGCCGCCGGCGGGCTCCTCGCTCAGGAAACCGTCCTGCCCCTTTCGTATTCCAAGCGCCAGCGTCTGTGGCAGGAAAAAATCCATCCCGAGTGGCAGAGCGGCAGCTACCGGAACGTCGCGCTCCTTGGGGGGCCGGGCGAGATGCTGGAGGCGGAGACGTTCACCCCCAAGGAAGGACGCCTGGAGCGTCCCACCTTGGAGATCATCGGCCCCGAGGGCGTCACGAAGGAGCTCGACGCGCGGGAGGCCCTCTGGCTTCCCGATCAAAAACGCTGGCTCTTCCGCCAAGGCGTCGAGAGGACCAAAGGGCCGAAAGGCTTCGTCGCCTCTTCCTTCGAGGAAAAGGTCTCCGACCTCGCCGTTCCCCCGGCCCTTCTCGTCCCGAACACGCGGGAACCGGACGAGATGAGCCTCTGGGAGCTCAAGCGCTACGCCCGGAGGCTCTCCCATCTCGGAGCGTCGACGAGGGAATTCGCGGTGGCCCTGCAGACGAAGATCGCCTATCCCTTCACGAACGTCGTCCTTTGCGCTTTGGGGGTGCCCCTCGCTTTGCGGCTGCGGCGCGCTCCCAAGGCCGCGAGCTTTTCGATCGCCGTCGGCCTTTCCTTCGTCTACCTTTTCGTGATCGAGATCAGCCGCGCTCTGGGCAACTCGGGCCTCGCCCCCGCGATGCTCGCGGCCTGGCTTCCCAATTTGATCTTCGGCGGAGCGGGCGCCTGGCTTTTGCGCCGGACCGGCGGCGGAACTTTTTAAGGCAGCGCCGTCGGCCAGAGGGCCGCGACTTCCTTCCAAGACTGCCGCGTGTAGAGCTGGCTCGCAGACGTATGGATGTTCTGCGTCGCCTGGCTGTCGAAGTAAACGGTGATATGGGCGTTCCCGGTGATGGCCCCCGACGTGTAGAGCGCCCCGTGAACGACCGTGCCGCCGGAGCCCGTCAAGGCGATGCCGCCGGAGCCCACATAGACGAAGCCGTGCACCAGCACATCGTTGAGCCCGTACGTCGCGCCGGTCAGCTCGTAAGTGGCGTTGATGCCGCTCGAGCTCCCGCAGCTTGAATTCCAGCTCGCCGCGCCGCCGCCGATGGATTGATAGTGGCTCCATGTCGTGCCGTTAAGGCAATACTCCCGCCAGGAATAGGGCGGGACAGAAGCCGCATAACTTCCCGAGCCGTCTTGGCCGCTCAACTGCCAACTCCCGCCGCCCGTGACGATCACGGAGCCGACGATGAAATTTTTAGGATTGGAGGCGCTGAAGCTGACGGTGGCGTTGCCGTCGATATAATAAACCGTCGGGTTGCCGCCGCTGACGCCGCTCGCGTCCTGGCATCCGTTGAAATTGACGGTGCCGGACGTATTGACATAATGCGGGCAGGTCGCGGCCGAGCAGCCGCATCCCGACGGCGCCGTATTCCCCTCCGCCTGGGCCAGCGTTTTGTAGTAGTTGAAATCGACCGACGGCATGGGGACGTACGGCGCGCAGCTGCAAGACCAATAATGGACGTCATCCGTGCAGGGAGGGGCGTTGGAGCAGCTCGACGGGCCGTAACCCGCGATCGTGCCGTTGGAATAAAGCCTGGGGTAGGTCCGGCCGGTCGAGATGCTCGTCTGGCTGTAGATGGGGCCCCACTCGACGCTTTCATTGCCGGAGATGGCGTTCGCCCCGGCGCTGAACATCGAGCTGTTCGACGCGGCCGGGAGCGCGTAGACGACCTGGACTTCCCGCAGCTCCTTTTTCAAGGCGTCGCGCCCCACTCCCGTGATGACGATGTCTTCGGCCGCGTCCGAGCCGATCGAAATGGCGTAGGTGCCGTTGGCGAGGTCCGAATACTCCTGGTCGAAATTATAGCCCGCGAGCGGAATCGAGGCCGTCGG
>JAJYFI010000172.1 GCA_021790955.1 bacterium
CGTCTTGCCGACTCCCGGAGGGCCGACGAAGCAGAGGATCGGCCCCTTGAGGCCCTTCGTCAGCCTGGAGACGGCGAGATACTCGATGATGCGGTCCTTGACCTTCTCGAGGCCGTGGTGCTCCTCGTCGAGGGTTTTCTGAGCGCGCCCCAAATCCAGATTGTCGCGCGTCCGCTTGGACCAGGGGAGATGGATCATCCAGTCGAGATAGGTCCGGGAAACCGTCGACTCGGGGGAGTAGGGCATCATTTTCTCGAGCCGGCCGACTTCCTTGGACGCCGTCTCGAGGGCCGATTTCGGCATCTTGGCCACGGCGATTTGCTTTCGCAGCTCCTCGATCTCCTGGGCGAAATCGTCTTTTTGCTTGAGCTCCTTCTGGATCGCCTTCATCTGCTCCGTCAGGTAATATTCCTTCTGGGTGCGCTCGATTTGGGTGCGCACGCGCGTGTGGATCTTGCGCTCGAGATTAAGGATTTCGATGTCGGTCTTGAGGAGCTCGAGGAGCTTGCGCAAGCGTTCGACGGGATCGATGAGCTCCAGGAGCGTCTGACGGTCGGCGGTCTTGACGAGGCAGTGGGCGGCGACGATGTCGGAGAGGTGGGAGGGATCTTCGAGGGCGGCGAGGGTGCCGGCGAGCTCGGGCGGCGCGCGGCGCGACAGCCGCACGTGTTCCCCGAAAAGTTCGAGGGCGTGGCGCATGAGCGCCTGGACTTCGGAGCCCGGCTTGGAGGCCGGGATCGACGGGTAGGAGACTTTGGCCGTCCAGAAGCCCTTTTCCGGCGAAAGCTCGCAGAGATCGACGGAAAGCCGCTCGATCCCTTGAAGGAAGACCTTGAGGGTGCCGTCCGGCATCTTGAGATATTGGGTGACCTCGGCGAGGACTCCGGTCCCGTAGAAATCGTCCCGCCCGGGGTCCTCGACCTTGACGTCCTTCTGGGCCACGACCGCGATGAGCCGCGGCGTTCCCGCCATGGCGGACTCGATGGCCTTGATGGATTTTTCGCGGCCGACGGACAGCGGCAGCACCATATAAGGGAAGAGCACGACCTCCCGGATGGTCAGCAACGGCAGCTCCGCGGGACGGCGAGAAGGCTGGGGCGCCGGCTTGTTGGCGGGCGCGGCAGGCGGCTGATTCTGGGGGGTTTTCAATTGATGACCGCCTGGCCCTTGATGTAGGCCATGGTCTTCTGGTCGAGCAGAAGCGCGCGGATCTCGTCGCGCCGCCCCTCGAAGGCCTTGCGGATATCGTCTTTCTTGGCGTCGGACTCCGCCGCGGCCAGGTTCCGATCGAGTTCTTTGGCGAGGTCTTCGTCGGGGACCAGGAGCTTCTCCTTGCGCGCGATCGCCGCGAGCAGATAGGAAATCTTGAGGTCCTTCTCGACGAGCGGACGGATCTTCTCGGTCCAGGCCTTGAGCTCCGCCTCCGGCCATTGGCCGCGGGGGCCAAGAAGGCGCGCCCGAATGCGCTCGAGGCGGTGGCGCAGCTCTCCCTCGACGAGCGAGGGGGGAAGGGGAATGCGGTTCGCCTTGAGGAGGGCGTCCTCGATCTGTTCCTGAACGTCCCGTTCGGCGTGCTTGTCGGCCTCCTGCGCGACGAGCTCCTTGAGCTTGGAGCGGAGCCCGTCGAGCGTTTCAAATCCCATGTCCTTGGCGAACTCCGCGTCGAGGGAGGGGAGAACCTTCTTCTTGATTTCCTTGACGGTCACCTGCAGACGCGCCGGCTTTCCTTTGATGGAGACGGAGATTTCCTTCGTCTCCCCGCGCTTCATCCGCATGAGCCCCTCGACGAGGCCCTCGAGCAGCTGCTTGGAGGACATGTCCACAAGTTCGTTCTCCGATTTGGCCGCCAGCGGCTTGGCGCCGTGAAGCCCGACGTAGTCGATGACGACGTAGTGCTCGGCGCCGGCCGCCTCCTCGGGCGCGGGTTCGAGCCGGGCGTTGGCCTCGCGCAATTCGTTGAGCCGGTCGTCGACGGCCTTCTCTCCGGGCTCGGGCGTGCGGCGCTTGACCGCGATCTTCGTGTAGCCCTTCGGGTCGATCTCGGGCTGGGTCTCGACGAGGACGCTCAGGCGCATCGGCTTTCCGGGGACGTACTCCACCTCCTGGATCACCGGCGGGGCGACGGGGTTGAGCTTGAGCTCGGTGAGGGCCTGGGGGACGTGCTTGCGCGCCAGCCTCGAGACCGCGTCCTGGCGGATCGCGTCCGAAAACTGCTTTTTGACCAGCTCCAAGGGAGCCTTGCCCGCCCGGAAGCCGCTGAGCACCGCCCGCTCCTGGTAGCGCACGAGGGAGTTTTCCTCCTCGGCGCGAGCCTCGGGCGCGGGAATCTCGACGGAAAAGAGGGCCTCGCAGTTCTCGTGCTTGATTTTTTTGATTTTCAGCTTCTCGGTCGTTCCGAAGATTCCCATGTTCGTTATCCTTTGGGCGGGGTGGGAGTCGAACCCACAAGCCTCGCGGCACACGGTCCTAAGCCGTGCGCGTCTGCCAGTTCCGCCACCCGCCCGGCGAAGTGAGCGGGCGATGGGAATCGAACCCACGTATCAAGCTTGGAAGGCTTGTGTTCTACCATTGAACTACGCCCGCGGCGGCGCCGCGAAATCAGTTGGGCTATGTAGGACTCGAACCTACAACCTTATCCTTAAGAGGGATCTGCTCTACCATTGAGCTAATAGCCCGTCGTGCCGCATTATAGCAAACGAACGGGGACCGAAAAAACAAAGGCGGGCGCGCGGCCCGAAACAAAAACGTCATTGATTTTTTGACGATCTCTCTTTATACTTGCGTCCATGCGTTATTGGGTATTTCTCAATAATCAGGTGAAGGGGCCGTTTCCGGTGGATGACCTCGCCGGCATGCCGGATTTTTCGCAGGATTGCCTCGTTTGCGCGGAAGGAAGCAAGGGAACCGAGCTGGGAGACTGGCGCCGCGCCTCCAAGGTGGAATCTCTCGCCTCCGAACTGTCGGCGCTGCGGCTGGCTCGGAAGACGGCGACGGCGACCATGGAGCCGGCCGCCCTGCCCCACGAGCCGACGCTCAAAGATTTGGCCACGCTGGCCTCGGTCGAGGAGAGGCTGGCGCGGCTTGACGCCGTTTTGTCGCGCCTGAGAGAGGCCTTCGACATCCCGGAGGAAGGAACGTCTAAAATTTTGGACGACCTGCGGCGTCTGGCGGAGGGCGGCGCGGCCGAGAAGCTGGCCCTCCTGGAAGGCGAGATCGACGCTCTCAAAGGAAGGCTGAGCGTCAAGGAAGCCGAGATCGCCAAGCTCCAAGAGGAGCTCCAGGCGCGCGGCCAGGGCCTCGAGGCCCCCTCCGGCGCCGCGGCGCCGGAGCCTCCCGCCTCTCCCGGGCTCCAGGTTCCAGCTCTGGCCGCCCCGGAGCCCGCGGCCGCCGCCCCGGACCTGTTGGCGCCCGGGGGGCTTCAGCCCGCGGGGCTTGTGCCGGCCGTCGACGCTCCTGCGCCGGTCCTCTCGGAGCCGCCGGCGTCTCAACCGCCGCCGGAGTCCCCCGCGTCTCCATCGCCGGAAGTCCCTCTTTTCGCCCCGGAACCCGCGGCGCTCGCCGCGCCGGCCCTTCAGCCGCCGGCTCCCGCGCTTGCGGTTCCCGACATCTTCGGCGGCGGGCCCCTGGCGGCGCCGCCCCCGTCGGCGGAGCCGGCCGCGCCCGCCGCGGTTCCGTCTCCTGCGGGGCCGTCCCCGGCGCCTGAGGCGGCCGGGCCCGGCCTTCAAGCGGCCATGGAGCCTATCGATTTGGCGGGGCCTCCGCCCGAAACCGCCGCCTCCCTCGAAAAGGCGCCCGAACCCATGAAAAAGGAAGCCAAGGGCGCCGCCGGCAAGAAAGCTGCGTCCGAGAAGAAAGCGGCCCCGGCCAATATGGTCGCCAAGCCGGCCAAGCGCGCCTCGAATCCGGCCTTGGCCGTTCTGCTGTTGGCGGCCATCGGCGGATTGGGCTATCTCCTTTATAGAGACCCGAGCCTTTTTAGCCGCTTGACGTCCTTCTACTCTCATCTCTCGGGTTCGTCGCCGGCGCCGCGCGCCAAGCCCGCGGCGCCCCGCCCCGCGGCCCCCGCCACGTCGGCTCTGCCGAGGTCGACCCCGCTGCCCGCCGCGCCGCCGCCTCCCGTTGTCGCGGGCGGCGACCCGGAAATGGCCAAGGCGCGGGCGATCGCCCTCGTCAAATCCTGGCCTGCTCCCGACGGCAAGC
>JAJYFI010000173.1 GCA_021790955.1 bacterium
AAGATTGACGTGCTGGAGCATGGAGGCCAGGGTCGTCGATTTGCCGCTTCCGGTCGCTCCCGTGACGAGAACGATCCCCGCGCGGCGCTCGGTGAGGTTCGCGACGATATTGGGAAGGCCCAGGTTGGCGAGGGGGGGGATGCTGCTGAGAAGGAGCCGGATCGTCGCCGAATGGTTGCCGAGGGACTGGCAGACGTTGAAGCGGTAGCGGCCCTGTCCGACGATGGCATGGGAAAAGTTGGCCCGCTGCTCGGTCTTGAGGGTGTGACGATGCTCCTCCGTCATGCAGGGGTCGAGCAGCTCCCGAAGGGCCTTGCCGTCGAGGGGGGGATGCTGGAGGGGGGTCATCTCGCCGGCGACGCGGGCCATCGGGGAAAGGCCCGCGACGAGATGAAGGTCGGAGCCGTTGAGAGCGTGAACTTCCTTGAGGAGCCCTTGGATATTGATGGGCATCGAACGATCTAGAGGATAGCGGGTGCTGATGAAAAAATCAAGCCAAAAGACGGTAAACCGGTGAAAGTCCTCATCGCGGGGGGGACGGGGTTCATTGGAGGCGCCGTCGCCCGGGAGCTGTCGCGCCGCGGCCACGACATCGCCGTCTTAAGCCGCCGGCCGGCGCCTCAGGGAGCTCCATTCCGGCATTTCCTCTGGGACGCCGCGCGCGCCGAGTCCTGCGCTCAGGCCGTCGCGGACGCCGACGCGGTGGTCAATTTGGCGGGCTCGCCGGTGGCGCAAGGGCGTTGGAGCTCTGGGCGCAAAAAAGAGCTGGTTGTCAGCCGCGTCGGCGCCACCCGCGTCCTGGTGGAGGCGATGCGCCGGGCGAATCGAAAACCGAGCGCTCTCATCAACGCTTCAGCCGTCGGCTTCTACGGAGATCGGGACGATGAATTCCTCTATGAGGAATCGCCTCCCGGAGACGGTTTCCTTTGCGACCTGGCTCTGGCGTGGGAGGCGGCCGCCTCCGAGGCGGCGGCGCTGGGCGTGCGGGTCGTCAAGCTGCGCATCGGAGTCGTTTTGCACCAAGAAGGGGGCGCGTTGGGGCGGATGCTGCCGGTCTTCCGCGCCTTTCTGGGAGGCCCCCTGGGATCCGGGCATCAATGGATGTCGTGGATCGCGCGCGAGGACCTCGCGGCTCTCGTCGCCCACGCCGTGGAAACGCCCATCGAGGGGGCCTTGAACGCGACCGCGCCCGATCCCGTCACGAACGCGGGCTTTGCGCGGGCGGTGGGGCGGGCCCTCCACCGCCCCTCCTGGATCAGCGTTCCCGCCCCGGCGCTGAGGCTCGCCTTCGGGGAGATGGCGGATGAGATCTTTCTCTCAAGCCAGCGGGTCTTTCCCCGCAAGGCCCTGGGCTCGGGCTTTGCCTTTCGCCGCCGCGATCTCGACGAGGCGCTGCGGGCCGCGCTTAGGGCTCGTTAAGAAATAACGAGCCCTTAGTTCATGAGGGCGGCCAAGCCCTCGGATTCCTCGCCGACCGCTTCGGCCACCGCGTCGCAGGTGAGTTTGCCGCGATAGACGTTGACGCCGCGCGCGAGCGACGGATCGTTGCGGGCGGCCTCCTCGAGGCCTTCGTTCGCGATCGCGCGGGCATAGCCCAGGCTCGCGTTCGTCAAGGCGTAGGTCGAGGTGTGCGGGACGGCGCCCGGGATGTTGGGGACGGCGTAGTGGAGGACGTCGTGCTTGACGAGCACGGGCCGGTCGTGGCTGGTCTCCTCGCAGGTCTCGATCGAGCCGCCCTGGTCGACAGCGACGTCGACGAGGACGGAGCCGGGGCGCATGCGCTTGACCATGGCCTCGGTGACGAGCTTGGGAGCCTTGGCGCCGGGAATCAGGACGGCGCCGATCACGCAGTCGGCCTCCATGACGGCCTTGCCGATGTTCTCCTCATGGCTCATGAGAGTGGTGACGGCGTTGCCGAAGATTTCCTCGAGATAGGCGAGGCGCTTTTGGGAGATGTCGAGGATGTTGACCCGCGCGCCCATGCCGACCGCGATCTTGGCCGCGTTCGTTCCCACGACGCCGCCGCCCACGATGGTGACGGTTCCCCGGCTCGTGCCCGGGACGCCTCCCAGAAGGACGCCGCGCCCTCCCGGGTGCTTTTCCAGGAAATGGGAGCCGATCTGGACGCTCATCTTGCCCGCGACTTCGCTCATCGGCGTCAACAGCGGAAGGCTCCCGTCGTCCGTTTGGATCGTCTCGTAGGCCACGGCCCGGACCCCGGATTTCTGGAGGAAGCGCACCAGGCCCGGGTTCGAGGCGAGATGCAGGTAGGTGTAGAGAATCTGGCCTTCATGGAAAAACGGGTATTCCTCCTCCAGGGGCTCCTTGACCTTGATGATCATGTCGCTCTGGTCGAAAAGGCGCTTCTTCTCGGCGACGATTGCCGCCCCGGCGTCCTCGTACTCCTTGTCGGAAATCCCGGATCCCACGCCGGCGCCCTTCTCGATGAGGACCTTGTGGCCGTCCTGGATGAGCGCGCGCGCCCCGCCCGGCACCAAAGAGACGCGGTATTCGCGGTTCTTGACTTCCTTCGGGACTCCGATTTTCATGGCTTGGCTCCTTTTTAGGTCGTTAAGGCAGTCCGTAGGCCGCGGCGAGATCCGGGAGGCTGCTGATCCCCATCGGCATTCCCGCGGCTTCATTGAGGATGCGACCGTTTCCGTCCGAGACAAAAAAGTAAGGGGTGCCATCGACGCGCAGGTCTCCCGCCGGGTCCATGAGCGTGTCCGGGCCGAAGGCCTTGGCGTACTGCCGTACCGCTGCCGGCTCGTCCATTCCGACCACGATGCGCGTCGCGACGCCCCGGGAGGACAGATAGCGGCGCAGCTCGAGGATGAGGGGGGTGGCCATGTGGCAGGCGCCGCACCAGGGCGCGACGTAGACCGTGAGGCACTTATGATCGGGGCAGGAGGCCAGCGAAGGAGCCATGGTCCCGCCCAGGGTCGGCAGGCGCAGCGGCGGCATCGCGTTGGTTTCGGAATCGTTGGAGCACGCGGCGGCCAAGAGAAGAAGGCAGGAGGCGGCCAGAAGTTTCAGGCGCATCGATGGATTTTAGCAAAAGCGCCGCCTCAAGGGGATTATGATATAATCGCCCGGTTGGAAAAAGCCGTCATTTCGACGCCCAAGGAGACGATCATGAGACGAATGTGGATCTTGGCGGTGGCCATCGGTGTCTCTTCCACTTTCTTATTTTCCGGCTGCGCGACCGTAGGCTCCGGAATGGCAGGCGTCGAGTGGGCGCCCACCACCGGTACCATGAAAAAGACCCTGCCCGAAGGTTTCCACCTGGTGTCGCCCTTCGCGACCGTCTACAACTACGATCTGCGGGTGCAGGAGCGCCAGGATCAGCTTGAAGTCCAGGCTCAGGACGGCCTGACGATCTTGCTCGCCACTTCGGTCCTCTACCGGCCCAACCCGAACCGGCTCTACGAGCTCCACACCAGCCTCGGTCCTAACTATTACGACGTCCTCATCCGGCCTCTCCTGGGCAGTTCCGCCCGCAAAATCGTCGGCCAATACTCGCCCGAGGACGTTTACTCGAAAAAGCGCAAGGAGGTTGAAAAGGAGATTCTTGAGGCCCTGAAGGCGAAGATCGAGGGCCAGCCTATCTTCATCGACGCCGTCGTCATCCGCGCCGTGCGCCTCCCGAGGACGCTCCAGGAAGCGATCGACCGCAAGCTCCAGGAGCAGCAGAGGGCGCTCGAGATGCAGTACATCCTCGACCGCGAGGAGCAGGAGGCCAAGAGAAAGGAAATCGAGGCCAACGGCATCGCGAATTACCAGAAAATCATCAACAAGACCCTGACGCGCGAACTTCTCGAGTGGAAGGAGATCGACGCCATGGAGAAGCTCTCGCTCTCGCCCAACGCCAAGACCCTCCTCCTCGGCAACAGCGGGGGGAAGGGCCTTCCTTTGATCATCAACGCCGGCGACTCGGGGCCGTCCCTCCCTAAGGCGGCGCAGTAGCGGCTTGATTCGCCGTTGACACGGCGTCGGCGCCTCGACGGATGCCGGGGCGCGTCCTGCTTAGGTTTTCCCTAATTTAATAGGGCTGATGGTCGCAGGGGCCGGTCGCGTAGACCGCCCACTTGAACCGGACCGCGGAGTCGCCGTTGTAATACCACTTGACGGTGATGTTGGCGCTGTCGCTCCATTCGGAGGAATGGCTGGAAACGTAAGCCGAG
>JAJYFI010000174.1 GCA_021790955.1 bacterium
AAGAGGGGCACGGCGCGTTCACGTATTATTTCCTGAAAGGTTTGAACGGCGCCGCGATGTCGGCGCATCATGAGGGGCATGTAACGGTGGAGTCGTTGTATCATTACCTGGCGCCGATGGTGGAAGCGGCGGCGCACCGGGAGGAGCGAAGTCAGAATCCCGAACTTCTGCCTCCTTCCGACCGGAACTCGCCTTATGAGCTGCGCTGACGCGGGGCGCGAACGGACTACGGCGTCAGCAGGCCGTTGATCCAATCCGCGGCATGCTCCTTCTCCACGGTCGAGGAGAATTGAAAGGTGAGCGTTCCCGCCAGGCTTTCGGAAGGCGTGCGTTCCTTGGCGAGGACGACCGTCAAGGAAGATTTATCGCTCCTCTTCTGCGGCTTCTCGAGAACGTGGAAATAAAGCATGCCCCCTAGAGTCTCCCCCGGCGCGAGGATCGCGCCGGTCGGAAAGGCCTTGTAGGCGAGATCTCGCCCGAAAGGATCGCTGTCATACTTAGGCTGCTTAAACGGCGACGGCAGAACCCAGATGACCGACCCAAGCCCCGCCGTGGCGATCGTGAAGATGGTCAGCACGGAATAGTAAAGGGTCTTCTTCGCGGCGATAAAAGGCTCCTTGGCCTGCCAAGCCACGTCAAAAACGTTCGCCGGCGAAATCGGGACATAGGTGCGATCGCCGAGCCCCATGCGGAAAGAATCGTAGGAGACGCGATATGTCGCGGTGTCGGAGGATCGCAGGCTCACGAACGTGGGAAGGATTCCCTCCTTGAGCAAGCCGTTTTGAGGCGGGAAGAACCTGTCGAGCTTATCCGTAGTGCCGCAAAACGTGACGCCGATGGATACCTTGGTTTTGGGGACGGCCCCCGAGCCGTCCATCTTATCGGGCGGGAGAAAGTACGTCGGCCGAGGGTTGTAGGAGGCGACGCAGGCGTTCAACATAAGCGACACCAGCGCCATGCCGGCCAAACGGGTTCTGGAAACGCCCCGGCGCGGAATCATCATCACTATTATGCCTTGCGGCCCCGTGGTCTCTCCAGCTTTTTTTTCTCTCGCGCCAAAAATGCGGCGGCGTCCATGCGGGTCGCGATCCTCCCCAAGGCCTGGGCCTCGGCGAGCTTCTCAAGCCATCGTCCGACCTCGGGACCAGGGGCGATCCCCAAAATCTTCATCACATCATTGCCATCCAATAGCCTGGGGGCTCTGGCCCGCTCGGGCTGGCAGCTCCGTTCGATCAATTCCGAGACGACCGCCAAGTGCCAGAACGTCTTGCGCTCCGGGGCCTCTCCTGGACCTTCGGCCAAAAAGCGGCCGAAACCGCCCTTTTTGAGGGCCCGGGCCACGGCCGCTTCAGGGAGGTAGCTTGCATGATCCGCCCAGCAAACAAGAAGAAGATCGATCGCCGGCTCGCCCACATCCCTGAAAAAGCGGTAAGACGCCCTCTCCGTCACCTGGCCCGAAGCGGCCAGGTTCCCCGGACGCAGATGGTGCAGGACGATGGCGGCAACCCGCTTTGACTCCTCCCTTGAAAACCGGAGCCGCTCCAAGAGGCCCTTCGCCATGCGAGCGCCGACCCTATCGTGCCCGAAAAATCGAAGCCGCCCGCCGATCATCTTGGCTGTTTTAGGCTTTGCGATGTCATGGACGAGGGCCGAAAGCAGCAAAAGCGCGCGGCGCGATGAGGCCTGTCCGGCGCCCGCATTCAGGAACTCATGAATCTCCCGCCAACGGCGCGGGAACGCCTCCCTGAGGTGGGACAACAGAAATTCCAGACGAGAGTCGACCTCCAAGGAATGCGTGAGCACGCCCCCGGGGCCATAGTAGGACTTCGCGCAATGCCGTTGCGGCTCCAACTCCTTAAATACCGCCGTCAGGACCCGCGCCTCATCCATACGGCGCGCAATCTTAGCGGCGCCGGACGCATTGAGAAGGGCCACCAACTCCGAGCGGATCCGCTCGCCGGCGGGCTTGGCCGCCAGATGACGGCAGGATTTGAGGCGGGAGAAGGTCGCGGGCTCAATGGAAAACGCCAGCTCCCCTGCAAGCCTGAAGGCACGCAGGATTCTCAAAGGATCTTCCCTGAACAAGGACGCGGACTCGCAGCGCAGCCGTCTCGCCTTCAAATCCCGAAGGCCGCCGCGAGGGTCCAGCAGTTGGCCCTTCGGAATCGATCGCCCCGGCGCTCCCGGTATGGGCCAAGCCAACGCATTGACGGTGAAATCGCGCCGCTTCAAATCCTCGATGATCGTGGCGCCTTTGAATCCCGCGACGTCGATCTGCTTGAGGGCGCCGTTGCCCGACAAAATCACCC
Source organism: bacterium (assembly GCA_021790955.1). Lineage (GTDB taxonomy): Bacteria > Elusimicrobiota > Elusimicrobia > UBA1565 > UBA9628 > JAJZAK01. Next base: position 2,310 of record JAJYFI010000174.1, read on the forward strand.
GATAGACCCTCTCGTTCTCGTCGAGCACCACGAGCTTTCGGCCGATGGCCCGCGCCAGGCGCCGCGCGAGGGCGAGCGGCCTTTCGGCGGCGAGGTCGAGATCGGAGAACGGGCGCCCGAGAAGCGCGTCCCGCAGGGCGCCCCCCACCAAATAGACCGCCCCGTCGCTCAGGCGCCGGGAGGTCCTCAGGGCCCTGGAAACCTCGGCGGCGAGCGGAATCGTCCGGGATTCGCCCCTCATGACGCCGTCCGCAGGATGCCGTGGAGGTAGCGTTCCCTCAACTCGCGCTTAAGGACCTTCTGAATGGCGTTTTTCGGCAACGACGGCAAGATCTCAACGTCTCGCGGCCTCTTATAGGGGTCAAGCTTCTCACGGCAAAAGGCCAGCAGGCTCGCCTTATCGGCGCTCGCGCCGCGCTTTAAAACCACGAATGCCTGCACGATCTCATTGCCCTGCCCGCCCGGCAGGCCGACGACCGCCGCCTCCTCCACGGCGGGATGCGTCTGGATCACGGCCTCGACCTGGGCCGGGAAGACCTTGAGGCCCTTGACGATGATCATGTCTTTCTTGCGATCGCGGATAAAAAGGAATCCCTCGGCATCGAGGGCGCCGATGTCGCCGGTCCTAAACCATCCGCCCGGCGTGATCGCCTCGGCCGTCGCGGCGGGATTGCCGAAGTAGCCCAGCATGACATTCTCGCCGCGGACCATGACCTCTCCCTCCGACTCCGGAGCGAGAGCCCGGCCCGCCTCGTCCCAGACTTGCACCTCGGCTCCCGGGATCACGCGGCCCACGCTGCCCGCTTTTCGCGCCTTGAGGGTGTTGACCGCGACGACGGGACTCGTCTCGGTAAGACCGTAGCCCTCAAGCAAGGGGACTCCAAGCGCGCGCTCGAAATCTGCGAGGACGGAAAGGCCCAGCGGCGCCGCGCCCGAGATCGCCATGCGGACCCTGCGGAAAAACCAATGCTTGAGCGCCCAGCCCTTCCACCCTCGCGCCTCGCGGCTTAAGAGCGCGTAAACCGGCGGGATCGCGCTAAACATCGTGACCCCTTCCCGGACCATCTTTTCGAGCCAGGGTCTGGGAGGAGTCACGGACTCGCTCACGACGAGCTTCGATCCCATCGCAAGGCTCGTGACGACGTTGGCGGTCCAAGAGAAGGAATGAAACATCGGCAGCAAGGCCAAAAACACGTCCGTAGAGTCGAGATCAAGAGCCCGGATCCCCGCCAAGGCGTTCGACGCGATGTTTTTGTGGCTCAACATGGCACCCTTGGGGTTGCCGGTCGTGCCGGATGTATACAGAATCGCCGCGGGGTCCTCCTCGCGAACGGCAGGAAAATCCGACGGCAGTCCGCGTGACTGAAGATTCGTCCACTCCTCCTCCCCAGGACGCAGATCCTCGGTCGGAAGGCCGACGGTCCAGATGTGCCTGACGGAAGCCGACGCGGCCGCTTGGCGCACGCCGTGAAGAAAATCCTTGTGGGCGACGACGCCCTTGGCCAGAGAATCCCGCAGGAGGTAAGAAAGCTCCTCCTCCTTTTGAATCATGAAGTTGATGGGCACGGAAACCGCGCCCAAGCGCGCCAAGGCGAAATAGGAGACGACGAACTCGATGCCGTTGCGCAGGACGATCGCGACCCGATCCCCCCGGCCCACGCCGCGGCGATCGAGCCCCGCCGCCGTCGCGAGGATCTCGCGGCGCAGCTCGTCGTAGCTCAACCGCCGGCCGTCCGTCACCAAGGCGTCCTTGACCGGATGGGTCAAGGCAGCGCGGTCTAAAAGTTCGTTAAGGTTCATGACTTCCGATCCATTCATCGCTGGCGGCTCCTCGGATCCAAGATGTCCCGGAC
>JAJYFI010000175.1 GCA_021790955.1 bacterium
TTGATCGTGGGGAGGACGACGATCAGTTCAGGCGTTTCAAGCGGGGCGGTGTCAGGTCTGGACATTGGACACTTACCGTAGAACCTTTTAAAATGTCCAATGTCCAGGCCTGGCACCGAAACTCGACGAGCATGAAAACGTTGATCCTGACGGCGTTCCTGCTGGCGATCTTGGCCGTCCTGGCTTGGGAAGGGCTCAAGTGGTTCGCCCGGCTCAATATTTACCAGCCCTCGCGCGAGCCGTCCGGAATGCTCCCGGCGGCGTTCGGGTTTTCCTGCGAACATCCGAGGCTTCGCGCCGAGGACGGCTCGCCTCTGGACGCCTGCTACATCCGCGAAGCGCCCTTCCGCCTCGAGCCCGGCGGGAAGCTCCTGCGGGGCCCCCTCGCCGCGTCGGGCCTGGCGCTTCTTTTCTGCCACGGCAACGCCGGCAATCTGACCGACCGCTACGTGAAGGCCTCGATCCTGCAGAAGCTCGGGCTGTCGATCCTGCTCTTCGACTACCGGGGCTACGGCAAAAGCCCCGGGCGCCCGAGCGAGGCCTCGACCTACGCCGACGCGGAGGCCGCCTGGCGTTATCTCGTTGAAACGCGCGGGATCCCGCCGGATCGGATCGTCCTCTTCGGGGAGTCCTTGGGCACGGGCGTGGCGGTGGAGATGGCGCGGCGTCATCAGGCTCTGGCCCTCGTCCTCGAAAGCCCCTTCACGTCGACCGTCGACATGGGACACCTCTATTTTCCGCGGCTCCCCGCGGGGCTGATCGTCAAGGACCGTTACGACAGTTTGGCGAAGATTCCAGAAATCCGTTGCCCCGTCCTCATCCTCCACAGCCCGAAGGACGACGTGGTCCCCTACGCGATGGGCCGCGCGCTTTTCGCGGCCGCGCCGCGGCCGAAGCGCTTCGCCGACCTGGCGGGAGATCATAACGACGGCTACCTCGACGCCGGCGAGGGATACCCGAAGGCGATCCTGTCCTTTCTAGAGGAGGCGCTTAGGGGCGCGGATTGACAGCGGCTGCGCCCAAAGCGTAATGTAGCGCATGCGGCCCATGGCGTCCGTCGTTTTTGCGGCGCTTCTCATGATGCCGGCGTCGCCCCTCTCGGCCCAGCGCGTCGTATTGCGATCGGGCCGGACGATCGACGCGCCGGTCGTCTCCATCGGCAGCGCGACCGTCGTCCTGGGCGGCGGACGGATCCTGCCGCGCGAGAGCGTCCGGGAAATTCAGCTTGCGACTCGGGAAGCCGGCGCCGCGGCGGCCCTTCCCGCCGCCGACGCCGGCCGGGGCCGGGAGCTATTTAAGGAAGGGGCGGCCTTGGGCCGGCGCTATCCCGGGATGGACGGCCTCATTCTCCTCAGCGACGACCATTACCGGTTGCGCGAGGACGGCACGTGGACGGAACGCAATCACTTCATCGGCCAAATCCTCAAGGAGGGCTTGAGGGGGGCGTGGGGGCAGGTCTCGGCCGAGTTCGAGGAGGGACGCTCCCGGGCGAAGATCGTCTCGGCGACGGTCTACCATCCCGATGGGAAATCGTTTCCTCTCGATTCCGCCAGGGTCAAGACGATCTCCCCGCAGGCGGGAGCTTTGTTCTTCACCGAGGAGCGCCGTTTGAGCTACTCCCTGCCGGAGCTCGAGCCGGGCTCCATCATCGAATGGGAGACGGAGGTCGAGACCTACAATCCTTTCAGGAAGGACTTCTTTTTCCCCTCGGACGGCTTCCAGGCCGAGCAGCCGATCGCCGAGTCGCGGCTGACGGTGTTCATCCCGCGCTCGCAGAAGCTTTATTATGCCGCCCGCAATTTCGACGGCCCCTTCGCGCGCTTCGCCAAGCCCGGCGTCACGGCGACGGGAAGCGAGCGCCGCTACGTCTGGAGCCTGCGCGACGTCCCCCCCATCGTTTCCGAACCCGCGATGCCGCCCTATTTCGACTACGCGCCGAACGTTGAGGCGGCGCTTTTTAAGAGCTGGGATCGCATTTACGACTGGCTCACGCCCATGTACGAGGCCCGATCCCGCCCCGGCCCGGAGCTCGCCGCCTTCACGGCCGAACTCATCCAGGGCTGCCGCACCGCGCAGGAGCGCGTCGCGAAGATCTATCACTACATCCAGCAGGAGATCCGCTACATCGCGGTGAAGATGGGGGTCGCCTCCGGCTGGGGAGGCTACGACGCCAACCTCACCTGGAAGAGGCGATTCGGGTGCTGCATCGACAAGGCGCTTCTTTTCACCGCGATGCTCAAGGCCGCCGGCATCCGTTCGACGCCGGCTCTCTTGAGCACGAACCGCTCCGACTACGTCGACTTCAAGCGCCCGAGCATCTGGTTTGAGCATGCGATCACCTGGCTCGATCTCGGCAAACGGCCGTTCTTCCTGGATTCGACGGGCTACGACAACCGCTACCCGTCGTTTCCTTCCATGGATCACGGCGCGAAGACCCTCGCGGTCTTCCCTCGCCGCATCATCGAGGTCCCCGTGCCTCCTCCCCAGGACAACGCCAGCCTCTTCGACTATGTGATCGCGCTCTCGACCGACGCCGGCGCGGCGGTTGATTTCAGGGCGGCCTACTCCGGCGCGCCGGAGGCGGAGCTTCGCCGCTATTACAAATCCCTCAAGCAAAACGAGCGGGAGCGCTCCTTCGAAGACTGGGTGAACGCCTTGAGCCCCGACTCGAGGCTCGTGAGCTGGCGCTTGCAGAATCTCGACGACATTTCGAAACCTTTCAAGCTCTCGCTGCTCTACGATCTCAAACGCGCCGCCGTCCGCGCCGGCGACATCTGCCTTCTGGCGCTCCCGGACTACGACCGGGATTTCCCGGAGGTGGCCCTCGCCGCGCGGCGCTACGCGCTCGACTACGCGACCTCCGAGGAAAAACGCTACCGCTGGCGCGTGACCCTTCCGTCCGGGTGGAGGGCCGCGGCGCTTTTGCCCTCCATGCGCTTGAGGGGCCCCGGCGGGGAGACGTTCGAGCAGCGCTGCCGGCTCGGCACGACCTTTTTTGTCTGCGAGTCGGATTTCCGCCGCCCGGGGCGCGTCGTCCCCGTCAAGGAGTATCCGGCTCACAAGAAGTTCCTCGAGCGCGTCTCCCGCCTCACCAAGGACAGGGTCTTCCTGAAAGTCCCGGCATCCTCCCCTCTCCCCGGCGAGAAGGGGACGGCGAAGGCGAGGCGGTGAGGTCCTCATGACCGCCCGCCTGTGTCTGCGCCTCCTGAGCCTCTTGAGCCTCGCCGCGCCCGCCCGCGCGGACATCCTTTTCCTTAACGCCGGGGACGAGATCACGGGCCGCGTCGTCGCGATGGACGCTTCGAGCGTCGCTCTCGACGAGGCGGGTAAGACGCGCTCGTTTCGCCGATCCGACGTCCTCAAGATCAAGTTCGTGAAGGTCTTTGACGTCCCCGGCGAGAGCTCGCCGGACCGGATCAAGGACCTCGTCCTTCAAAACGCGCTCGCCTCGCCGGTCCGGCCGGAGGCCTACCCGGACGACGGCTACGTCAAAGTTCTCGACGAAAGGCATTGCGTGCTGCGCCGGGACCGCACGCTGCGCTGCTCGGAGCGCCGGGTGGACGCCGTCCTGCGCGAGCGCGCGAAGGATCGCGTCTCCAACCCGCGGCTCTATTATCTCGAGGGGCTTCAGGAGGCCCGCGTCGTCTACGGCCGGTCGATCACGGGCGGCGAGATTTCCTACCTCGACGACACTTCGGTCGAGAGAGGTTCCGAGTTCGCGGGCGATCCCGCCTACGACCGCTTGAAGAGCCTCAAATTCGCGATCCCCAACGTGAGCACGGGCTCCCTCATCGACTACAAATTCGACGTCGGCACCGTCGTTCCCGTCTCGACCTATCCGGCTTTCGGCGCGATGCTCTTTCGCGCCTTCGAACCGGCGGCGACGGTCAGGCTCATTCTGGACTCGCCGGCCGGACTTCCCATCCTTTACGCGGCCTCCCGCATGCCGGCCGCCCCGCGCCGTCTTAAGCGCGGCGACGGAGGGGCGCGGCTCGTCTGGGAGATGCGCGATCAATCCTCCTTCCGCCCTGAAAACCTCATGCCGCCGCTGACGCGGCTGGCGCCTTCCGTGTTTTACGCCCCTCCCGACACGTGGAAGGCGATCGCCGCGCGGCTCTCCCGTCTTATCCGCCGGCGGGCGAC
>JAJYFI010000176.1 GCA_021790955.1 bacterium
CGCCTCCGATGACGTTGCCCGAGCGGGCGGTGGCGATCGGCATGTCGTAACTCGCCCGGTAGCTCGCCGCGACGAGCTCCTGGCCCGCCTTGCTCATCGAATAGGGATCGCGCCCCCCGAGCCGGTCCTCCTCGCGGCAGCCCTTCGCGGCCGAGCCGTCTTCGTAGCATTTGTCGCTCGTCACGACGAGGACGGGAACGGGGCGCTTGAGCGAGCGCACCGCATCGAGGAGATGGGCCGTCCCCAATATATTGACCGCGATCGTCTCCGCGGGCTGGGCGTAGCCGCGTCTGACGATCGTCTGGGCCGCCAGGTGGAAGACGAACTCCGGGTTGGTCTGCGCAACGGCGGCGCACACCTGCTCGGGGTCGCGCAGGTCTCCCAAGCCGCCGCGGCAGCGGCCCGCGACGCCCGCCTGGGCAAAGAGCGAGGGCTCTTGGGGCGGCAGGGAAAAGCCGTGGACCTCGGCGCCCAATTGCGAGAGCCACAAGGCGAGCCAGGAACCCTTGAAGCCCGTGTGTCCCGTGACGAGAACGCGGCGGCCATGGAGGCCGTCGAACGCGGAAGGAGTCATTGATGGTTGGCGGCGGAACGGCGGTCCCAGGTATTCCATGGAGCCTGCCCCTCGGACCATAGCTTGTTGAGATACTGGTATTCGCGCAGGGTGTCCATCGGTTGCCAGAAGCCCGAGTGCTCGAAGGCCGCCAGCTGGCCTTCGGCGGAGAGGCGCTGAAGGGGTTCCCGCTCGAGGATCGAAGCCGGGTCCGCGGAGAGATAATCCCAGATCCGTCGTCCGTCGAAGACGAAAAAGCCGCCGTTGATGCGGCCGGAGGTTGCCTGGGGCTTCTCGTTGAATTCCTGGACCAGGGAGCTCTTGACGACGATCTCTCCGAAGCGCCCCGGGGGGCGTACGGCGGTGACGGTCGCGATCTTGCCCGATCGGCCGTGAAAGGCGAGGAGTTCCGTGATGTCGACGTCCGACACCCCGTCGCCGTAGGTGAGGCAGAAGGGCTCGTCTCCCTCGACGAAACGCCGCACGGCCGCGACCCGCGCCCCGGTTTGGGCCGTCTCTCCCGTCTCGGCAAGCGTGACGGTCCAGCCCTCGCTCTCCGCGCCGTCCAAGACCTTGACGGAGGAGGGGCGGCCCAAGGTGACGACGATGTCCGAGCTCATCGCGTGGTAGTTGAGGAAAAACTCCTTGATGGCCCAGCCTTTATAGCCGAGGCAAAGGACGAAATCCGTGATCCCGTGCGCGGCGTAGGACTTCATGATATGCCAGAGGATGGGCTTTTGGCCGATCGGCAACATGGGTTTGGGCAGAACTTCGCTCGCGTCGCGGATGCGCGTGCCGAGTCCGCCGCAGAGAATGACGGCTTTCATCGAATAAGACGAATTTTACTAAATTCGTCCCGCATTGCCGGGACGATAGCGTTAGCCTAAAAGATGCACGAATTTCTGGAGCTGGCGCTGGTTGACGCGCTCGCAATCGTCTTTGACGATTGACTCCATCTCGGAAGGGCTGAGTCGCATCGCGAGGATTTCGAGAGCATCTTGGGGGTTGCGACCATAAGCGAGCTTCTTTTTTCCGTTTTTCATTGAAAAAAGATACATGTAATGGGGATTACTAAAGCTGCTCATGCCTTTATTAGCGCATCGGAATAATTCGTGCGTCCTCCAAGTTCTTTCTCGTATTTCCCTGCGAGTAAATCCCGGTAGAAGGCGTAATCAACGCCGCGCGTCTTCTCGCTGCCGGGGAATCGATGGTAATTGTCCTTGGACATCAGGCTCTTGCCTTCCGCGATCAATTGATGCCCGAGAACGGAGCCTGGATAGGGCGCATAGTAAGAGATGGAGGGGAGCACTCGCTTCATGCGCCGAAGCATGCGCATGGTTTGAAATGCGTCTTCGCGGGTTTCTCCCGGGATCGCGAGAATGATGTTCGCCCAAAATTTTACCGGCGTTCTTCCGACCTTCTCCATGTCGTCTCCAATTCGGTTGACAAGATCGATCGCGAAGTCGTTGTCTTCGACGGTGCACTCCTTATTGAGTAGGCGGAGCACCCGGTCGCTTCCGGACTCGAAGCCGATGGAAACGGTGTTCCAATTCGTTTCTTTGACCAAGGCTTCAAATAGCTCCGGCCATTGACGTACGCTGTCTGCGCGCGCGGCAGCCCAGTAGGGCCATAACTTGCGCGCCCGTCGTGGGTACTTGTCTATGAATTCCTTTAGATAACTTGGGTTTTGGAAAAACATGGAATCGTGAATCACTACGGAGCCGACTCCAAAACGCTCGTCAAGATCGTTGAGTTCGTCAATAAGCTCATCGACTGGCTTTCGCCCCATATTGGGGATATAGGAATTCTCATTGCAAAAGACGCATTGCCAAGGGCAGACACGGCTCGTGAGCACTGTCGCCACTGGTCCGGGTCCCCAGCCGCATGCCGGCTCGAGGGGCCAATTAAATTTTAACGGCAGAAACCATCCCGCGGGTTGTGGCCACAACCTGCGATCGATGCGCGGCCACTCGCCCATGGACTTCGCTCCTTCCGCCGGAAATACGCGAGGGAAGGCGGCGGGGTCTTTGGCGAGAGAGACGATGATCTTTTCCCCGGGGCCGGTGCAGATCTTGTCGAATTCTTGCACCTCCTGCATTTCTTCAGTCGCGATAGACGCGTGCATCCCTCCGGTCAAGACCAGCCCGTTTGGATTTAAATTTTTAAAGAGCCGCGCAGAAAGACGAGCCATGGGAAATGTGTAGCTGCGGACGTTCATGATAAGCATGCGATAGCCGATGAGGGCCTTTTGTAATTGCCGGCGAGAATTCATTGATCGCGTCGAATGAACATCCGTCTTGACGTTGTTCTGATGCAGGATTGTGCGCAAAAGTCCTAATCCGTGGTCCTGCCATTTTTCGTGAGAGCCACGATAGCGGCTGAGATCGCCAAAATCGCCGAGATCAAGCCATAAAATATCGCTTGAGCGAGAAGGCCATTGAGAAAACAAGGAAATGCTCTCCAGTTGTTGAACTCGTGAAAAATCGGACGTTGTCATTATACCAGTATTCTTAAAGTAGGGTCCCCGGCGCGATCAAGGGCTGACTGCTGAACAAGGCGATTGACGGCGAAAAACGTCCACAAGGGTTTTTCGGCAGCCTAATCCAGCGCCCGCACGAGAGCGTCGGGGGCGAATCCCGCCTCCCGCAGCTCGTGGGAGCGCTCGAGCGGCCGGGCCATCGAGGCGACGACGACCCTGCCGCGGAAATCGGGGAGGCTCCGTCTCAGATGGGCGGCGTCGTCGTAGGGCCCCAGCGCCTTGATCCCGCGGCTCTTCAGCAGATCGATCCAGAGCTCGGCCAGAAGCCCGCGGCCGCAGACCGCCGCCTCGCGCACGCCCTCCCGCCGCAGGCTTTCCGCCGCTTGCTCGCAGGCGCCGGCGGTGTAGAGATTGTTCCGCCCTTGCCGCGCGATGAAGCGCAGCGCCGCGGCGAGCCGCGAGAGGAGGGCGAGGGCGGGATGGGGGGCCGGGGCTCCGTGGAGGGGCGGCCGCGGCCGGCGCTGGCGCCTCGCGGCCGCGGCCTTCGCGGCGATTTGCCGCGCGTTCGCGCGCAGGAGCCACCAGAGACGCCGGGGAAAAGGGGTCAAGTCTTGACTTGCGTCATTTGTCGCGATGGAGCCGGCTGGGGCTGCGCGGGCCGCGACGCTCCGGGCTGGGTCCATGGCGCTTCATTATAACAACTGTGGAGCGGGGAGGGCCCAAGGTCCCTATTGAACCCGGCGGGAGATGCCGCCCTGGCGTGGCGCGGTTGCATCCTGCGGAAAGCTATGTTACCATTATTTCATCGTCACTTCTTTCCATCCTTCCCGGTGATCAAGGATCTCCCGCATGGCCGAACCCGTTGATATTCTCTACATTAATCCCGGCAACCGCCGGCAAATCTATCAAGGTTTGGGCGACGAGTTCTGCGCGGTGGAGCCCCCGGTCTTTCCCGGCCTCTACGCCACCTACGCCCGCAAGAAGGGCGCGAAGGTCGCCATTTTGGACGGCCCCGCCTATAATCTCTCGGCCGAGGAGACGGCCTCGCGCGCTCTCTCGGATTACGACGCCAAGCTCGTCGCGAT
>JAJYFI010000177.1 GCA_021790955.1 bacterium
CTTCGCCCAGGAGCGCGAGGACGTCGCGATTTCCCTCCAGGATTTTCCCCATGAATCCGAGAAACCAGGGGCTCCTCCGCCAAGGGCCCAGCGCCGCAAACCACATCTGCCAGTCAAGACGCGGTTGGTAGGGCTCGACGAAGGCGGGACGCCTCATGACGTCGTCCGGTTTCCACTTGAAGACATAGGGCTTCCAGTTTTTCCCGTCCCGGCTTCCCTCGATCTCGATTTCGCGGCGGACCGTCGTCATCACCGCGAAAAGCCCGTAATGGTTGACCGTCCGCCACGGCGCCGCGTCGTCAAGAAGCGGCTGGACGTACGAGAGATAGGGGGCGGCTCCCTCGAACGCCGTTTCAACGAGTTGGACGGCCCCAAGCCCGAAAAGGATGATCGCGAACGCGGCGAAGGCGCCCCCCAGGACGGATCTCTGTCCGGCCGCGCGACGCCAGCGCCCCCAGTCCTCAAGCTTCTTCGGGTCCGGCACCGCCTCCGCTGCGGCGAAGGCCCTGGGCAACAGCCCAAACTTTTGCCACAGCGCGTCGTCGATGCAGAGGAGGGCGAGCAGGATCGTCAAAAGATTGAAAAAGCAGTAATTTCCCGTCAGCCCGATGAGGATTTGAAACCCGACGATCGTCAGGGCCGCGATCCGCCGCGGCCATCCGGGCCAGAATAGAAGCCACGGCGCTCCCAGCTCGATCACAAAGACGCATGCGGCGGAAAATCGTTGGAAGGCCTCGGGAAGCTTCGCCGCATACCAGCCGATCCAGGTTGGCAGCGGCTGCGTCTCGTAGTGAAAGCCGAGGGCCGTGAGGTTCCGCCATGTGGGGTCGCCGCTCGCCAGCTTGACGATGCCGGATTCCAGCATCAATCGGAAAAGAAGCCACCACATAAGCCACAACGCCAACCGCGGCGGCCCTCCCTCCCCCGGCCTTCCGAGACGGGGCTTCCATGGCGCCAGGAACGCCGCGAGGAATCCCGTCTCGATCAGGAGCGCGTCCCATTGGAAGTTCATGAAATCCCCTCCGGCCGAGGCGATTGAAAGATAAAGCGCCCAAAGGCCGAGAAAACTCGGTCCCGGGAAGAACCCGAGGATCGGAAGAAGGGAGAGGGCCGCCCCTCCCCAGACGAGCAGGTGAAGGAAGCCGTCCGTGGGATGGAGCCATAATAAGGAAGGCAGCATCCGCCACGCTCGAGAGCCGAGGCTCTGCCGGAAGATCGGGAACATCCGGGAAAAAGGCCAGATTCCCGCCTTCCCGACGAGGCCGTCCGCCTGGACGGCCCACGAAACGAAGGCGATCAGGAAGACGACGCCCAGCAGCCTTTGGAACAGCCGGGAGGAAAACTCGTAAGTCGGGATGGCGCTGGGCTCGGGGATGTCGTTGCCGCGCTGATTCCCGGCGGCAAGCCTGCCCTTGCCCAGCATGGCGCCATTATACTACAACCTTCCCAATGGCCCTTCGGCTGATCCCGCGCGAGGAAAAGTTCTACGACTTCTTCGAGGCGCAGGCCGCCAAAGCCGTCGAGGCCGCCCAGCTTTTCCACGAGCTCGCGGAGAACTGGCCCGAGCGCTCGCACGAGCTCTTAAAACGGCTTCAAGACGTCGAACACGAAGCGGACATCACGACCCACGAGATCTACGACCGTCTCAACCGCACCTTCGTCACCCCCTTCGACCGCGAGGACATCCACGAGCTCGCCTGCGCCATGGACGACATCGTGGACCTCATCCAGTCGATGGCGGCGCGCATGCCTCTCTACAGAGTCTCCCGCACGGACGGCAACCTCTCCACCCTCTGCGATATCCTCCTGGAAGCCGCTCAGACGGTGCGCAAGGCGATCCTGGAATTCAAGGACCCGAGCCGGCACCGGCGGCTCCTCGACCATTTGATCGAAATCAACCGCCTGGAAAACGCCGGCGACCGCGCCCTCGAGAAGGCCTTGGGCGAGCTCTTCAGCGGGACTCCCGATCCCCTCCAAGTCATCAAGTGGAAGGAGATCTACGAGGGCGCGGAGCGCGCCATCGACAAGTGCGAGGACGTCGCGAACATCCTCGAAGCCATCCTCGTCAAGAACGCATAGATACCCTGTGCCCCTGCCCCACGGCAGCCTCGGCTGGGTCGTCCTGATCGCGGCGATCGCCTTTCTCTTCGACTTCTTAAACGGCATGAACGACGCCGCCAACTCGATCGCGACGCTCGTCTCGACGCGCGTGCTTTCCCCCCGCGCCGCCGTCCTGTGGGCGTCGTTTTTCAACTTTGCCGCGGCGTTCGGCTTCACGCCCCACGTCGCCGACACCGTCGCCAGGGGCCTCGTCTCTTCGCATGCGATCGACAACGCGGTCTTGCTGGGAGCCTTCATCGGGGCGGCGCTCTGGGATTATCTCTCGGTCTTGACGGGGCTCCCCACGAGCTCGACCCACGCTCTCATCGGCGGGCTCCTGGGCGGGGCCGTCGCGAAGGCGGGCCTGGCGTCCTTGAAGACGGGGAAGCTCCTCGTCACGGCGGCGTTCATCGTGATCTCGCCGATGCTCGGCCTCGCGGCCGGTTTTACGCTCATGATCCTCAGCTACTGGGCTTTTCGAAAGAGCGCCCCCGGGCAGGTCTCCCATCTGTTCAAGGCGGGCCAGCTCGTCAGTTCCGCGCTCCTTTCGCTCTCCCACGGCCTTAACGACGCGCAAAAAACCATGGGGCTTGTCGCCCTGGTCCTCTTCACGAACGGCTATCTCGGCGCGAAATTTTACATTCCCAAATGGGTGATCCTGAGCTGCTACAGCGTGATCGCCCTCGGCACCCTCTCGGGAGGCTGGAGGATCATCAAGACGATGGGGCACCGGATCACGAAGCTCAATCTCCTGGGCGGATTCTGCGCGGAGACCGGGGCGGGGATCGCCGTCTTCGCCTCGTCTCTTCTCGGCATCCCGGTCTCGACGACGCACACCGTCGCGGGGGCGATCGTCGGGGTGGGTTCGACCCAACGGCTCTCCGCGATCCGCTGGGGCATCGCCGGGCGGATCGTCTGGGCCTGGATCCTCACGGTCCCCTGCTCGGCCCTCGTCTCCGCCGGGCTCTATGAAGTCTTAAGGCTCTTTTTGCGCTAGGCCGCGACGGCGTCCCCCAAGAAGTCCTCGATCCACTCAAGCGCCGAAGAGCCCCTCAGCGACGCGCGCAGCCCCGGGCCTTCGCCGGCGCCCGCCGGAATAAATCGCAGGGAATCCTTGTAGCGCTTGATCCAGCGCTCGAGCATTCCTTCCGGCGCCGTGAAGCCCTCGCGAAAGCGGATCTCGATGACGTCGTCTTTCTGTTCGATCTTGGCGACGGAGCGCTCCCGGGCGCGGCTGCGGATGCCGGCGACGGCGAAGAGGTTTTGGGCCTCGGCCGGAAGCGGCCCGCAGAGATCCTCCATCTCCTTGCGCAGCCCCGGCAAGTCCGCCGGCCCGGCGGCGATCAGGCGCTTGTAGAAGTCGAGGCGGTCGAACTCGTTGGGCAGGCACTCCTCGGGGATAAAAGCCTTGAGGGCGATGTCGACGGCGGCCGGGCGAGGCGCCTCCTTCGGGGCGCGGCCCTTGAGCTTGGCGATCTCGTCCTCGAGCATCCTCGAATATCCCTCGAGGCCGACGGCCGCCATGAAGCCGTGCTGCTTCGTCCCCAAAAGCTCCCCCGACCCCCGTATTTCGATGTCCCTCATCGCGAGCCAAAAGCCGGAGCCCAGGGCGGCGAACTCCTGCAACGCCTGGAGCCGCTCATGGTCGCTCGTGCTCTGCACTTCGACCGTCCCAGTTGCCTGGTCGATCCTGGCATTCAGCTGCTCCGTTAAGATCAGATAGCTAATGATGTCCTGAACTTCAGCGACCGAGATCCGGATCTGTTTGGAGACAAAAGCCAGCGTAAAGCGGGTGTACGGAGCGATGAGCTTGAGGATGCGATTCTCCGCGATGCACTCGGCGGCCGCCTCGGGGTCTTTGACCGCATAACGGCCACCGGAGTGCAGCAGACCATGGCAGCGACCGGTGGCACCGTTGGCCAGGTCGCGCTGCTCGAGCAGAACGGCAGGGATTCCC
>JAJYFI010000178.1 GCA_021790955.1 bacterium
CGACGGCCGTGCGGTCGTGATCGGGGAACGCACCTACGGCAAGGCGAGCGTGCAATCGGTGATCCCGCTCGCCAACGCCTGCTCCCTGAGGCTGACGGTGGCCCATTACTACACCCCCCAAGGCCGGCTCATCCAGCGCGACGAGAAAAAGCACACCGGCGGGCTCAAGCCGGACATGACGGTCACGGTGCCGGATTCGGAAAAAGACAAGCTTTTCAGGCAATGGGAGCTGGTGTACGCGAAAGGGAAGGCTCCCCGCTCGATCGTCAAGCAGCACGACCAAGTCCCCGACGACGCCCTTGAGATGGCCGAATCCGTCCTGCGTTCGCGCTCGGCCCTCATGCGTCTCGGCGCGGACCGCCGATAAACGACGGCCCCCTTATTGTGACGCAACCCCTTCGGGTCCTGGGCATCGAGACCTCCTGCGACGAGACCGCCGCGGCCCTGGTCGAGGAGGGGGGGCGCGTCCTCTCCAACGTGGTGAGCTCCCAAGTCGAGCTGCACCGCCGGTTTCGAGGGATCGTCCCCGAACTCGCCTCCCGCGCCCATCTTCAGAAGATTTCCGGCGTGATCGAACGCGCGCTCGAGAAGGCGGGCGGCCGCGGCCCGGACGCCGTCGCCTTCACCCAGGGGCCGGGGCTTTTGGGGCCGCTGCTTGTCGGGAAAGTGGCGGCGGTGACTCTCGCCGGGCTGCGGGGCCTTCCCGTCCTCGGCGTCAATCATTTGGAGGGGCATGTCTTCGCGGCTGGCATCGAGGAGGAGCTTCGGTTTCCGGCGCTGGCGCTGATCGTGTCGGGAGGTCATACCGATCTCGTGCTCTGCCCCCGGCCCGGGCGCTACCGCGTGCTGGGCCGCACCCGCGACGACGCGGCGGGGGAAGCCTTCGACAAGGTGGCGCGGATGCTGGACCTGGGATTTCCCGGCGGGCCGCTCATCGACCGCCTTGGCCGGGAGGGGGATCCTGACGCGGTGCGGTTCCCGCGGCCGCTTCTCGAGGGCTCCTGGGATTTCTCCTTCGCTGGCTTGAAAACCGCCGTCCTCTATCATCTCAAGGACCGCGGAATCCCGCGCGGCAAGGATTTGAGCGGCGTCTGCGCTTCCTTCCAGGAAGCGGCGGTCGACGCGCTTGTCTGGAAGACGATGCGGGCGGCCGAAACCTTCCGTCCGCTCACGCTCGTCTTGGGCGGCGGCGTCGCCGCCAACAGCCGGCTGCGGGCGAAGTTTGCCGAGGAGGGGCGTCGCCGCGGGTTTTCGGTGGTTGTTCCCGTGCCGCGCCTTTGCACGGACAACGGCGCCATGATCGCCCAGGCCGCGATCGCAAGGCTCAAGGCGGGCGCCCGCGGCGGCCCGTTGCGCTCCGACCCGTCCCTGGGATTTAAGAACTGGCGGTTGCCTCCCACCCGGATCCTCCCCCCTCGTCGAAAAGCGGCCCTTGCGCTCGCCTCTTTTTCCTTGCTGGGCTTGGCTCCCGCGAGGGCTCAAACCGGCTTTGAGGATTCCTTCTACAGCGCTCGGGCCATGGCGATGGGGGGCGCCTTTACGGCCGTCCCGGGCGATCCCGTCTCGATTTTTTACAACCCCGCCTTCCTGGGGACCTCCCGCCACGTCGGCGTCGAGGCCAACGCCCTTCGGGAGTTCCACGCCCCGATGTCCTCGGTCGACCAGGGCAACCTCAACGCCATCGTCGACATTCCCGTGCGAAGGCCGTCCTATCAAGGGACCTTCGCGCTCGCCGGCCTTTACGACCGCCAATTCGGGACGGGGGCCGAGCGCCTGGAATCGATCGGCTACGGCACGCGCGGCCTTTGGGATACCGACGCCGGGAGCTTCGACACGGGGGCGACGCTTGCTTTCGCGGGGCAGGATTTCGGCGGGGGCTCGAAAGTGGCCGTGCATCCGGAGCTGAGTTGGGGCGGCCTTTACCGCTTCAAGGACCAGTATTTCGCCGGGCTCGCCCTTTCAAACCTGGGGGGGCCGCGCTGGTCCTCGGGGGGGGCGGCGCAGGAGGCGCCCTTCGCGGCCTCGATCGGCGGCGCCGAGATCGTCTCGGATTTCGTGCTGGCGGCGGACGCCCGGGCGATCCCGGCCCAAGGCGGGGCCCCTTCCTCGGCGGACGCGGGGGCGGGCTTTGAGTATTGGTGGCGCGACCAGCGCCAAAGGGCCCTGGCCCTGCGGGCCGGAGTGCGGCTCGCCAACGACGACGCGACCGGGGACTGGGGGCTCGGCGTCAAGATTTTCGGCGGGGAGCTCGACTACGCGATGAGCGTGCCCTTCCAGGGGATGTGGAGGTTGGGCAACGCCCTCTCCCTTCTGGTCAGATTCGGCGAGGAGGATCCCGGGGCCGCCTACGAGCGGCTTTTCGAGGAGGACCTCAAATACCGCCAGGATCTCACGCGCAACCTCGACGCCCAGGAAATCCGGGCCTGGCGCCTCGAATCGGAGCTCCAGAAGTTGCGCGCGCAGATCGAGAGCTTGAAATCCGAGCTTGAGCGCAAGACGGTCTCCGCCGCGCGAGCCAAGGAGCGGATCGATTCGCTCGAGGGAAGGACCCGCCAAGACGACGCGGATCTGCGGCGTCTGCGCGGCGATTCGGCGGCCTTGCGCGGCAAGCTCAAGGAGCAGGCTCGGTTGATCGGCGGGAAAACGAAGAAGATTCTCTTCGAGCAGGACATGGAGACCTACCGCAAGCTCAAGCTCTCCGGAGCGCCCAAGCCGGTCCTCGTCGACGCCTTGAAGCAGATCGTCGAGACGTACAAGGATTCTGGCGTCGACTTGAGCGGCGCGAACGCGGAGCTTTTGCGGCTTCTGCGCGAGTAGCCGCGTAACAATTTTGTCCTTGATTCCGGGCGGATGGGAGCTATACTCCCGTCTTTGAATGCCGCCCTTCCCGCCGCCTGAAGAAGGGCCGGGGCCGCTTCCCGGCCCGATCGGCCCCGAGGGTCTCGCCTTCGGAGGCTTCCTCGATCCCCAGCCGCCGCTCGTTGCGGGCGGGGAGGGGCTCTCGGCCTCCTGGGAAGCCGCGCTCACCCTCCGGCGGCGGCACAAAAAGGAGATGGAGGAGCTTTCCACCCTCCTGGCGGCCAGGGAGGAGACCCTGAGGGCCTCGATGCGCCGCGGGCAGGATCTCGAACGATTGCTGCGGGAGGCGAGACAGGACGTCCGGGTCGCCGAGAACCAATCCCTCGCTTCTGCGATCGAGACGCAGGCGCGCCTTGAGGCCGCGATGAAGGCTTTTCGCGAGGAGCGGGAGCGCCTGGAAGCCGAGCAGGCGACGCTCAAGGCCATGTTCGAACAGTCGCGCAAGCGGATCCAGTCGATGGAGAGCCGCTTTGCGCTCGAGGAGAAGGCTTGGCGGGACAAGGAAAAGGATTACGCCGGGGAGCTTTCGCGCCTCGAGGAGAAGCTTTCCCAAACCTCGGAGACCTCCAGGACGAAGTCCCAGGAGACGGAGCGGATATCGGCGGGGCTCAAAGAGGCGAAGTCCGCCCTGGAGAAGACCTTGGGCGAGCTTTTGCGCGAGCGCGAGGCTCGCGAGCAGGCGGAGCACGAGCGGCGCGACGCTCTAAAAAAAGTCGACGAGCTCGAGCGCCACGTCGAGGAGCTCGCCAAGATTTGGGAGGAGGAGCGCTCGGAGTGGCGGGAGCTGTGGGAGCGCGAGCGCTCGAGTTGGCAGGAAAAGCGGCTCGAACTCGAAGAGTGGGAGGGAAGGCTCAAGAAGGCGGGGGAGGAGGCCGCGGCGGTCTTCGGCGGCAACCAGGAGGCCCAGCTGCGATTCGCCTCCAAAATCGCGGAATCCTTGCGTCAGTCGGCGGAGGCCTCCGGGAAAATCACGCGTCTTTTGCTGCTCTTGGGCGGCGGGGCGTTGCCCGAGTCCAAACTCGTGGTTTTCAAGCGCCTCAAAAAGTCCCTTTATGCCGTAGCCGCCGCGGCCGCCTTGACCGCCGTGTCCGTCTGGGCCGTCAAGGCTCTACGGGCCTTCCATTTCCGTCTGCTTTCCTCGGCGGCCATCGCCTCGGAGCTTCGCAATCCCACCGCC
>JAJYFI010000179.1 GCA_021790955.1 bacterium
CCGGCCAAGAAATAATCACATGGAAGCCAAACTCCTCGACATCCAAGGACGGGAAGTGGGGAAGCTGCCTTTGCGCGACGAGATCTTCGCCGCGGAGCCTTCGAAGGCCTTCTTGCATGAGTTCGTGACGGTTTACCTGGCCAATCAGCGCCGGCGCTCCGCGAACACGAAGACCCGCGCCGAGGTTTCGGGCGGCGGGCACAAGCCGTGGAAGCAAAAGCATACGGGCCGCGCCAGGGCCGGCTCCATCCGCTCCCCTCTGTGGCGGCACGGCGGGACGATTTTCGGGCCCCGCGCCAAGGACGTGCGCCTGGAGTTTCCGAGGCGCAAGGCGAAGAAGGCGTTGGCCCAGGCCCTGTCGGCGCGATTCCAGGAAGGAGGGGTGGTCTTCGTCGATGCCCTGGGCTTGTCGGAGCCGAAGACGAAGGTGCTCGCCGAGGCCCTTAAAAACCTGGGCCTTGCCAGCCGCGGGACGCTGCTCGTGCTCGACAAGCCCGACGCGGCGCTGGCGCGGGCCGGCCGCAACCTTCCCGGCTTTGAGATGGTCTGCGCGCGGGATTTGAACGCTTATTCGGTTCTGCGCAGCCGCAGGCTTCTGATGACGAAGCCGGCCTTGGAAAGCTTGGGAACCAGGTGGAATTGACATGAGCGAGGAATCTCTTTACCAGACGATTGTCCGGCCGATCCTGACCGAGAGGAGCACGATCCTCCGGGACAGCCGCAACCAGTATTTCTTCGAGGTTCGTCCTCGGGCGGACAAGCGCGAGATCAAGAAGGCGGTCGAGGAGCTTTTTAAGGTCGAGGTCGAGGGCGTGCGGACGATGATCATGCCGGGCAAATACCGCCGCCAGGGGCGCTTCGGGGATTGGCGGTCGGACTGGAAGAAGGCGATCGTGACCGTCAAGGCTGGTCAAAAAATCGATTTCGGAGAAAAGGCGGTTTAAGAACATGGGGATTAAGAACTACAAACCGTATACGCCGTCCCGCCGGGGCATGAGCGGGCCCGATTTTTCGGAGCTGACGCGGGAACGGCCGGAGAAAAGCCTGGTGCGGCGCCTCCTTAAAAAGGGCGGGCGCAACAATACCGGAACGATCATGGTCCGGCATCAAGGCGGCGGCCATAAAAGGGCCTACCGGGTCGTGGATTTCAAGCGCGACAAGTTCGGGGTGCCTGGAAAAGTGGTCTCGATCGAGTACGATCCGAATCGTTCCGCCCGCATCAGCCTCGTCCATTATGTGGACGGGGAAAAGCGCTATATCATCCACGTCGCGGGCCTTGCCGTGGGCGACACGGTGATGAGCGGCCCGCGGGCGGAAATCCGCGCGGGCAACGCCCTGCCCCTGAAAAACATTCCGGAAGGCTCCTTTGTCCATAACATCGAGCTCGCGCCGGGACGCGGCGGCCAGCTCGTCCGAGCGGCCGGCGGCCAGGCTCAGCTGATGGCCAAGGAGGGCGGCTACGCGCAGCTCAAGATGGGTTCCGGCGAAGTGCGCCTCGTTCCCGATCGGTGCTTGGCGACGCTCGGCCAGGTTTCGAACGCCGAGCACAATACGATCAAGCTCGGGAAGGCCGGACGCTCCAGGCATCTGGGGATTAGGCCCACGGTGCGCGGCGGCGCCATGAACGCCGTCGACCATCCGCTGGGCGGCGGGCGCGGCAAGTCCAAGGGAGGCAATCATCCTCGCTCCCCATGGAACCAGCCCTCCAAGGGCTACAAGACCCGGCGCAAACGCAAGATTTGGGGCTGGCGGATCGTTTCCGACAGGCGCCGCGCCACGGTGGTGTCATGAGCCGATCGACATCGAAGGGGCCGTACGTCGACGCGAAGCTGCTCAAGAAGATTCAGCGTATGAACCAGGCCAACGAGAAGAGGTCGATCAAGACCTGGGCGCGGGACTCCACGATCATCCCCGAGTTCGTCGGGCATACCTTCTCCGTTCACAACGGACGCAAGTTCCTGCCGGTCTATGTGACCGAGCAGATGGTGGGGCATAAGCTGGGGGAGTTCTCCTTCACGCGCTTCTTCAGGTCCCACGGCGGCTCCCATAAAGAATCCAAGGAGCTCACTTAATGGAAGCCACGGCTCACGCGCGATTTCAGCGGTTTGGAACAAGGAAGGTTTCGCAGGTGCTTTCCAAAATCCGGGGACGCCGCGTGCTCGAGGCGGAGGAAATGCTGCCGGCCTTCCCCAGGGCCTGCGCCGTCATGGTGGCGAAAACCCTCAAGTCCGCGGCGTCGAACTTCGCGGTCAAGGCGGCGCGTTCGGGGCACAAGCTCGATCCGGCGAGGCTTGTCGTGAAGTCCTGCTGGGCCGGGCAGGGGCCGATGCTCCAGATGAAGCGCACGATGCCGGCTCCGATGGGACGGGCGAACGTTTTCAAGCGCAAGGTCTGCCATCTGACGATCGTCGTGGCGGACGGCGCGGAGGGATAAGATGGGTCAAAAGTGTCATCCACGGTCGGTCCGGCTCGGCTACATCGCGGATTGGGAGTCCCGCTGGTTCGCGCCTCGCGAGATGCCGGAGCTTATCGGCGAGGACTTCAAGATTCGCAGCCTCATCCGGGAAACCTTCCGGCAAGGGGCGATCAGCTGGGTCGGCATTGATCGCGCCGGGTCGTACCTGCGGGTGAACATCCACACGGCGCGCCCCGGCGTCGTCATCGGCAAGAAGGGCGTCGATATCGAATCCATCAAGGAGCGCATCGAGCGTCTGACCTCCCGCAAGACCGTCATCAACGTCGTGGAGATCAAGGAGCCGGAGCTCGATCCAAGGCTCGTGGCCCAGGCGATCGCCGCGCAGATCGAGAAGCGCATCGCGTACCGCCGCGCGATGAGGCGGGCGATGGAGCGGACTTTGGAGGCGGGGGCGCTGGGAGTCAAGATCCGCGTGGGCGGGCGCTTGAACGGCGCCGAGATCGCCCGGGTGGAGTGGATGCGCGAGGGGCGGGTTCCCCTGCACACCTACAGCGCCGAGGTCGACTACGGCACCGCCGAGGCGCACACGACCGCGGGGCTCATCGGCGTCAAGGTATGGATTTTCCGCAAGCAGCATTTCGTGAAGCTCCCTAAGGAGCTTCTCGCCGAGGCGAAGGAGCAAAAGGAAGCCGAGGGCGGCGAGGAGGCGCTGGTCGCCGCCGTTGCGCCGGTCGCCGCGGCGGCGGCCCCGGCGCCGCAGGCCAAAGCGGAGGCCGAAGCGGCGCCCGCGGATCCGCCCGCCGACGGCACGATGGAGGGTAGCGATGTTGATGCCTAAGAGGGTCAAATACAGAAAGCCTCATTCCCACCCCCGGATCAAGGGGATGGCCAAGAAGGGCGCTTCGATCGCTTTCGGCGAGTACGCCCTGAAGGCCTTGGAGCCCAAGTGGGTCACGGCGAGGCAGATCGAGGCCTGCCGCATCACCATCGGGCGTCATCTGAAGAAGGGCGGCAAGCTTTGGATCCGGGTTTTCCCCGACAAGGCGATCACCAAGCACCCGGCGGAAACCCGCATGGGCAAGGGCAAGGGCGCTCCGGACCATTGGGTCTGCGTCGTCAAGCCCGGCCGGATCCTTTTCGAGATCGGCGGCGTGGGCGGCGACGTCGCCAAAGGCGCGTTCGAGAACGCGGCCTATAAGTTGCCCATTAAAACTCAGTTCGTGTCCCGGGAGGAATGGAGATGAAAGCCGCAGATCGCGAGGCGAAGAGGGCTTTATCCGCGGCGGAACTGCTCTCGGAGCTGCGCCAGACGCAGCAGAGGCAATTTGACTTGAGGCTCAAGAAGACGGCCGGTTCCGTTTCGGATCCCGTCGAGATCCGCCGCTTGCGGCGTCATGCGGCGCGGCTTCGCACGTGGCTGCGGCAGAAGGAGTCCGCCGCCGCGACCGGCAAGGCCGCCGGAGGGGCCCGATGACGCCCGCCGCCCCTGCCGTCGATATCGATGCCGCACTCGCGCGCATGGTCGGGGAATTACAACCGTGGCTTGCGCGCAATCCGGTGATGGTCGGCATTCATACCGGTGGCGTGTGGATCGCGCAGGAACTGCATGCCCGC
>JAJYFI010000180.1 GCA_021790955.1 bacterium
CACCGCATCCGCTCGACGATCGTCGTCTTCGGCTCGGCGCGCCTGCGCTCCCGGGCCAAAGCCCACGAAGATCTGCGCGCCATCGCCGCCCAGTTCGGTCCCCGCCCCGCCTCGGAGGCGGGGCGCAAAGCCTTGCGGCGGGCGAAACTTGCCGTCCAGCTTTCAAAGTACTATGAGGAGGCCCGGCGGTTCGCCGCGCTTGCGGCGCGCCACCAGCCGCCCAATCGCCATCTTGAGTTCGTGATCGCGACGGGCGGCGGGCCGGGCGCCATGGAGGCCGCGAATCGCGGAGCCTTTGAAAGCGGCGCCAAAAACGTGGGATTCGCCATCACGCTGCCGCACGAGCCGGATCCCAATCCCTACGTCACCCCCGAGCTCACGTTCCGCTTTCACTACTTCTCTCTGCGCAAGATGCACTTTCTGATGCGCGCGCGGGCGCTTGTCGCCTTCCCCGGAGGCTACGGGACCTTCGACGAGCTTTTCGAGACGCTGACGCTGGTCCAGACCGGCAAGAAACGGCCGATCCCCATCGTCCTCTTCGGCACCGAGTTCTGGTCGAAGGCCGTCAATTTCGACTTCCTGCTCGAACAAGACATGATCACCGCGGAAGATCGAAAGCTGTTCAAAGTGGTGGAAAAAGCGGAGGATGGCTGGGACTACATCCGAAATTTTTGGAAGGAGCACCATTATGCGCTTTGGAAGTGACGACGTCAGGCGGCCGACGGCGGCTTTCTTGCGCTCCGTTGCCTTCTGCGGATTTTTGGGCTCCTCCGTGGCCGTCTTTTGCCCTCCCGCAAGCGCCAACCCCTCGGGCATGGACGCCGTCGCGCGCGGCTTGTCCGAAGAGGGGTTCAAGGCCCTTTATAACCTCGACTACGCCCGTGCCCAGGGGACCTTCCGAACCCTCATCCGCAACGAGCCGGACAAGGCGTTTAATTATCTCTTCGAGTCCGGAGCCCTCTGGTGGGAAGCCTCCAACGAGGCGGGGCTCTTTAAGCGTCGCCCGGACCTGCGCAAGCGCTTCGAGGACGACACGCGCCAAGCCGTCTTCCGTTCCAAGCCCCTTCTCGATTCGAGCGACCCCAAAGACCAAGCGGACGGACACTTCATCGTCGGCATGGCCCTGGGGGCCCGAGGCCAATGGGAACTCCTGGAGCATCATTGGCTGAAGGCCTACCTCGCGGGCAAAAAGGCCGTGGCGCATCTCAAGAAATGCCTGGAAATCGACCCCGAATACGCCGACGCGAAACTCGGGCTTGGCTGGTTTGAATATGATGTCTCCCGCTACTCCGGCCTGCTCGGCTTCCTAAGCCGGCATCTCCTCGATGTTCGGGGCGACGAAGCCGGCGGCCTCCAGCTGATCGAAGCCGCGGCAAAACACGCCGCTTACGTCTCGCGGCAAGCCCAAATCGTCCTCTCGTCGATCTATCTCGGCGACAAAAGGGACTTTCCCAAGGCCCTCGCGGCGATCCAAGAGCTTCGCCGGGCCTATCCCGAAAGCCCTTATTTCCAATTCCTTGAATCTGTCCTGCGCTACGCGACGAAGGATTCAGCCGGCTCTTTCCAGACGGCTCGCGAGTTCTTCGGGCCATTCTCCCGCGATGAGAAAGCCTCCAAGCCGAAGCTTCTCACGCTCCTCTGCGCTTTCGCCGAAAAATCCTGCCCCGACCCCGTCCAGACCGAGCTTTCGCTGGGATGGCTTCGCCGGGCGATCAACGACGAAAAGGCTCTCGAAATCACGGCGATGCCCAAAGGCTGGACGCAGCGGGATCACCTGTCGTGGCTCTCCACGCTCTATCTCTACCGCGGCTACGCGGAAAGCATCCTGGGCCTGCCCAACCTCGCGAAAGCCGACTTCGACCGCGTGATCTCGGACTACCCGGCTTTCTGGGACAACCAAGACCGAGCCCGCGGCTGCCTGAAAAGCCCGTGCGCCGCCAAAACCATCGAATCCTATCTAAAAAATCTCGCCATGCCGCTCCGCGCCGGCGCAAAGACTTGAAAATTTAATCTCCAGCCCCCATGCTTATGGTGTCTTTGTTGCGTTAAGTTAAAAGGAAGGCGATCATGAAATATTGGGCTTATCTGCGCGGCGAGGTTCCCGGCTGCTACACCCCGGCGGAGCTCGTGCGGCTCCCTGATTTCGCTCCGTCGATCCTTGTCTGCCCGGCCGAGGGGGAGATCGCCGAAAAGAACTGGCGCCGCGCCTCCGAAATCCCGGAGATTCTCCAGGCATCGACGGCTCCCGACGCAGCTCAGGCCGCCGTCCAGCCCGCTTCGCCCGCCCCCGTGGACGTCAACGCCTTCATCGACGCCACGGGCTCCAAGCTCTTCCACCACGTCTCCCGCATCGTCAAGGAGCTCGAGAATCGACGCGAGGAGCAGGAGCTCCTGCGCCGTCTTGAGCTCGAGATCATGGATCTCAAAGCGCGCGTCGAGGAGGCCGACGCTCGCGTCATCGAAAGGGAGTCCCAGATCCAAGCCGGAAAGGCGCGGATCGCCGATCTCGAGAAGACGCTCGAGCAGGAAAAGGAGCGCGGCAAAGTCCTTGAAATCTCATCCGCGAGGGAAGGGCAGCAAACGGCTTCCCTGCGCGTCGAACTGGGGAAGGCGAAGGCCGACCACGAGAGTCTTCAAAAGCGCGTCAGCGACCTCCAAAACGACCTGGCGATCCGCAACCGCCTCGTCAACAAGCTGAGCCTCGAGCTCACGGAGAAAGAGCTGCAGCTCGCCAAATCCTTGGGCATCATCCGCAAGCTCGAAGAGGACCTGCCCCAGCTGGGCTTTCCCTCCGCCGCCTCCAAGGCGCACGCGAAAGCCGCCGAGTCTCCGGAAAAAGGCAAGCCGTCCCCGGCGGCCGCTCCAGGCCGCCCCGCCAAGGCCCAACCCACGGCCCCGGCTTCTTCGTCCGACGCCCCGGCCCAGGTCCCGGAGGAGAATCTGGCGCACAAAGCGTTAGTCGAGCGCCTCAAGAAGCTCGTCTCCCGGCACACGCATTAAAAAAACGGTCTGCGTCCTCGCGAGCGGCGGCGTCGACAGCGCCGTCTTGATATCGGATTTTTTGCGCCGGGGCTTCGACGTCCATCCCCTCTATGTTCGCTGCGGGCTCCGCTGGGAAGAGGCGGAGGTCCGGCGGCTCAGGCGCATGCTCCGCGCCGCTTCCCAGCCCCGGCTCAAGCCGCTGACGGTCTCTTGGGCGGGAAACTCGGCCATTTTAGGAAGCCGCCACTGGAGCCTTAGGGGCAGCCGCGTTCCTGGGAGGCGCAGCGCCGACTCGAGCGTCTATCTTCCCGGCAGGAACCTGGTTTTGCTGTCTCAAGCGGGCGCTTTTTGCGCCGCGAAGCATCTTCCGGCGGCCGCGATTGGGATTCTAAGGGGGAACCCCTTTCCCGACGCCAAGCCGGCGTTCCTGCGCTCGATGGAGCGCGCCATCGGCGCCGCCTACGCGATGCCCTTTAAGGTATGGGCGCCTTACCGCTCCATGACCAAGCGGGAGGCCCTCAACCGGGTTCCAGCGCCCGGCTGGCTGCGCCACGCTTTTTCCTGCCTGGCCCCCGTAGGCGGCCGCCCCTGCGGGCGCTGTAACAAATGCGCGGAGAGGGATTCGGTGCTGGACCAGCTCAACGGCTCGGACAAGGCGCCGGCAAGGCCGCATTGATGTCCGCGGTCTTGACGGCGAAAGTCGCCACGTCCGGCATCAGAGTTCCATCCTCGTCGAGGAGCTGCTCGGGGATCCAGGTCACCGGCTGGGGCTTGTAGGCGGCCTCCAGGAAGCGCCGCTGCCCGTGGTCGTAGGCATCCCAGACGGCCTGGAAATAGAGCTCCGGGGAGTCCGCCTGCGCGACGAGAAGCTCCCGGATCCTGGAGGGCTCCGTCTCGATCTTTCCCGAGGTGCCCATGAAGACAGGCGCCTCGGGCTTGCGGATCTCGATGCGATCAAGGGCCTTCCGCAGGGGTTCCCTGGCGGGCGCGAAGGCGGGGGTATGGTAGGGCCCCTCAACCTTAAGGAGCTTGATCTTCG
>JAJYFI010000181.1 GCA_021790955.1 bacterium
TCTTCGGGGAAAAAACGACGGCCTTCCAGGCGCCGCGCTCCGGAATCGAACAGCTCTCCCGACTTGACGATATCCTCGCCCGCGCCCAACCGGGCGGGCATTTCCGGCCGTCCTCCTTTCCCGCCGAGGCGGCGTCGAGGGTCAAAGAGAGGTCGCAGGTGCTGTTTCTCTCCGATTTTCTGGGCGAGCCGGAGGCCTTTTTCAAGGCCGTGCGGGCGCTCAAGCTGCGGCGAGGCGTTTGGGCGATTCAGGTCCTGGATCCCGCCGAGCGCGACTTCGCCTTCCCGGGGCCTCTTCTGTTGGAGTCCCTCGAGGACCGCTCGAGCCTCGCGGTGCAGCCGAGCGCGCTCCGGGATTCCTACCGGTCCGCGCTCTCGCGGCTCGTGCGCTACCATCAGGCCGCTTTCGCCGCCTCGGGAATCCGCTTCGGCGTCTTTTTCACGGATGAGCCGTGGGACCAGGCTCTTTCCCGGTTTCTAGGGGCCTCCTCCGGTGTTTGAGCGGCCGTGGGCTCTCTGGGCCCTCCCCTTGGCTCTTCTGCCGGCGCTCATCCATTGGCTGTCTCGACGCAGCTTGAAGCGCGCCCCGTTCGGCGACCTCTATCTCGTGCGGGAGGCCCTGTCGCGGGCGCGGCGGGCTTCGCGGCTTCGGGACGCCGGGCTCCTCCTGGCGAGGACCGGAATCCTTCTGGGGCTCATTTTGAGCTGCGCCGGGCCCAGCGCGAGCCCCTCCGGCTCCCGCGGCGGAGCCAAGCCCTCCGAGAGCTTGAGCCTTCTCCTGTGGCTTGATCAATCCTACTCGATGCGGCTTCAAGAGGCGGGCGAGACGCGCTTTGATGCCGCGCGCGCGATGGGACGGGAGGCCTTGGCCGCCCTCGGGCCCGGGGACAAGGCGGCGGTCGGTTTTTTTTCCGACCGTCTCGAGCTTCCTCCCGGGGGCCTTCGATGGATGGGCCGGGAGGAGGCGGCCTCACTTCTTGGGAAGGCCGGGCCCGGGTTCTCCGGGACCGACTATGCGGCGCCCCTGGCGGCCGGAGACGTCTTCCTCTCCTCCGCGCCGGGCCGGCGGGTGGAGCTGCTGCTGACGGATGGGGCGGCCCACGGCTTTCGAGGGCGCATCCCCGATCTCGACTCCCGCATCGAGCGTTTGGGCCTGCGATGGCCCGATCGGCCGAACGCTTTCCTGGTCCGGGCCGCCCCGAGCCCCTCCTCCGCGGGCGGCTGGAGGCTGCTTGTCGAAGGCCGCGGCCTCGATCGGCCGCGGGAGCTGCGGGTATGGCTGGGAGAGCGCCCCGTGGGGCGCTCAAGGCTTTCTCCGGAGTCGCCGCGCGCGGAGATCCCGCTTCCGATCGCGGGCCCCGGCGTCTATTCCGGACGAGCCGCGCTCAGGGCGGACGATCTTCCCATCGACGATGAACGCTGGTTTTCCTTCCGGCTTTCTTCCCGGCCTCGCGTCCTTGTCGTCTACAGGGACGCCCGATTCATGAGAGCGCCCTCGGGCGGTTATTTTCTCAAACGGCTCTGCGGCGGCAGCGAAAGCCTGATCGGCTACGATTGCGATTTCGTCGAAAGCGCCGATCTCGGCTCGTCGCCGCTTTCGGAATACCGGGCGGTTCTCCTGGCGGATTGGGCCTCCCTTCCGGCGGCGACGTCCGATCGCCTTGCGGGCTTCGCCCAGGCCGGGGGCGGCCTTTGGGTGTTTCCCGGCGAGGAAGGGGCCGCCGGGAAGGATTTGGGCGGCCTGGAGGATCTCCTCGGCGCGCGATTCGGACCCCTTGTCGCCGCTGACGCGCCGGGCGCGAAGGCCTCGGGAAGCTTTTGGGGCGGCGCGTTGGACGCCTTCGAGCTTTCCCGCGTGTCCTTCTCGGCCTACCGGCTTCTGACGGTCAAGCCGGGATCCCAAGTCGCGCTCAGGACCCTCTCGGGATACCCTCTCGAGGTTGTCGGCCAAACGGGATCAGGGCGGATCGTGGTCTCGGCCTTCGGTCTCGGCTCGCGTTGGGGAAACGCCGCCATGAAGCCCTTCTTCGCCCCGTGGGTGGAGCGGAGCCTGCGGTTTCTGGCGCCGGGGCCGCCTCGCCTTGAGACTCTGGGCGCCGTCGTCGGCCATCCGCTTAAGCTCTCGTGGCCCAGACGCGTCGCGATGCCGGCCGCGGCCCTCGTCACGGATCCCGACGGCCGACGCGTCAAGGTGTGGGTCCGGGAGCGCCGGGCGGGTTTCCAAGGAACCGCCCGTCCCGGCCTTTACCGGGTCGAGGATGTCCCGGGAGGCGGCGTGAAAAACTACGCCGTCAACCTCGACGTCGCAAGCGGGGAAAGCGAGCTCAAACCGGCGCCTTCCCCCCCCTGGACGATCCTCCGGCCGGAGTCGTTTCGCCGCGACTTCGACCGGGAGATACGCGGCCGGCCCTTGTCGGGCCCGCTCCTGGGATTCGCGGCGCTCGCGCTCATCGCTGAAATGTTCCTGGCTCTTCCTTGGCGAAGCGGCTCCGTCCGTTCCCGGGCCGCGATTTTCTCGGGCGGCGCTCGGAGCGGCTGGAGAGCGCTCGCCGTCGCGTTCACGTTGCTTCTTTCCGCCGCGGCCTCCTCCGCCGCGCCCGCTCAGGAGGAGGCGGATCAATTTCATTTCGTCCAATGGCGTCTGGGGGCGTCCTGGGACCCTTATCCGGAAGCGCCCCGCTTGATCCTGCGAGAGTTGGACCGGACGACGAGCGTCCTGGCCGCTCCCGAGCCGCGCGTTCTCGAGCTGAAAGACCCGGCTCTTTTTTTCTCTCCGCTGCTGGTCCTTGCCGGCAAGGAGTCGCCTCCGCCTCTCGACGCCGACGCCTTGGGGACGCTTCGAGATTTTCTAGAAGCAGGCGGGATGCTGTGGATCGAGGACGTCTCCGGACTCCCCGAAAGTCCGTTTGATCGCTGGGTCCGCGCGACGCTTGCCAGGCTTCGTCCCGGCGAAGCCCTCTCGCCGATACCGGCAAGCAACGCGGTCTTTCGCAGCTTCTATCTCCTGCGGCGTCCCGCCGGCCGGACGATGGTGGAGCCGGCGATCTGGGGGCTGGCCCGCGGGCGGCGATGGTCGGTCCTTTACTCGCGAAACGACATCCTGGGAGCCTGGGCCGTCGATCCCCTGGGCAAGCCCCTGTTTCCCTGCGTCCCGGGCGGCGAGGAGCAGCGCCTCGAATCGAAACGGCTCGCCATCAATATCATCCTCTACGCCCTGACGGGAAACTATAAATCGGACGCGGTCCACCAGCCGTATCTTCTGCGCAAGATGAGGGAGGAGACGCTCCCTTGAGCCATTGGGGGGTGGCCTTCGAGGGCGGGCCGATGCGCGCGGCGGTCGCGGCGGCTCTGGCGGCGGCTCTGGCGTGGCATGCGCGTCGCACGCCGCTTTCCGGCGTTTCCCTGGTCTTGAGGCTCTTGGCGGGGATCGGGATCGTCTTGTCTCTCTTGCGTCCCGCCGTCCTCGTCAAGGAGGACGTCTGGCGCAAGCCCGGATTGGCGGTGCTCCTCGACAACAGCCGCTCGATGGGCGCCGGCGCGTCGGGAGGCGGCCAGGCCGCCGCCGTCCGGTGGCTGCTGGCGCATCGAACGGCGATGGAGAAGTCCGCGCGGGTGCGCCTCTTTGAGATCGCGGGCTCGGGCAAAAGGCTCGCGGGCTTTGAGGCCCTGAAGAGCTTGAAGCCGTCGTCCGAGGACTTCAGCCCCGCTCAGGCCCTCTCCGAGATCGAGGAGGATCTCAAGGGTTCGTCGCGGGCCTGGCTCTTTTCAAACGGGAACGCCTCGGATTCGGAGCGTTTGGAGCCGCTCCTGCGTTCGTTGGGCATCCCCATCGACAGCGTCGCCTCCGGGATCGCCGCCGCGCGCGAGCAGGTCCGCGTCGCGAGCCTCCGCCTGCCCGACTTCGTCTTTCTCCATCACAGCTTCGACGTAAGGCCCGAGATCGAGACGCGGGGCCTGGCGGGGGCCCGCCTGCGGCTGCGTTTGTCGCGTCAGGGCTCGGACGGGGCATGGC
>JAJYFI010000010.1:0-5684 GCA_021790955.1 bacterium
GGCGCTGAGCCTTCAAGCGGGAACGATCCCGGAGATCCCGGAGTCCACGCGCCCGGAACTGCGACTCTCGGTCTGGGGCTGTCGCGGGCCGGGGGTGGCTCCCGGCTCCGCGCGTTACGGCTCCCGCAGCTCCTGCGTCTCGGTCGAATGGGACGGAGCCCGGTTCATCTTCGACGCGGGAACGGGGATTCTCGACTGCGCGGAGGATTTGCTGCGGCGCGGCGCTCCTTCCGAGCTGTGGCTTTTCTTGACCCACTTCCACCGAGGCCATGTCGAGGGACTGGGCTCCTTTTTATCCAGGCTTGCGCCCGGCGTCGCCGTCCATCTGGGCGCGCCGAAGGACCCGGACCGAAGCTTGTCTTCGCAGGTCGAGGAGGCGGTGGCTCTTTCGGCGTCCGGTCCCGTCGGGGCGGCGGTCGAGCTTTATGAAATGAAGGAGGAGCGCTACGAGATACTGCCCGGGGTCGCGCTGGCTTCCTTCTACACGAACCACCCCGGGCAGACCCTCGGCTTCTCGTTGAAGGCTCGGGGCAAAAAGATCGTCTATTGTCCCGACAGCGAGCTTTACGGGGAGGAAGCGACGGCCTTCGAAGATTACGACGACAAGCTCTCGCGCTCCTGCGCCGGCGCGGATCTCCTCGTCCACGACGGCGCGCACGCGGCGGGGGAGCATCTCTCGCTCAGGATGTCCGGGCACTCCAGCGCCCTGGACGCCGTGGAGTTCGCGGGGAAGCGGGGGATCGGCAAGCTCCTCGTGTTCCACCACGATGCCGGGCGCTCGGACGAGGCGTTGGACCGCCTCGCGATCGACGCCGGGGCCAAAGCCCGCACGAAAAATTACCCTCTCGCCCTCGAATTCGCCCGCTGCGGGCTCAAGCTGGGGGTCTAAGGGCGTCTTCGAGGGCGCGGCGGCGGCCTTCAAGGGGGCCGTCGACCTCCAGAATGCCGGGAGTCCCCCGAAACTGAGGCAAGGAGAGAAGCGCCCGGAGGGTTTGAAGCCCTAAGCGCCCTTCTCCCCATCGCGTATGGTCGTCGCGCCTGGAACCGCAGTCCGCGCCGCTGTCGTTGAGATGGAAGGCCAGGAGCCGCTCTCGGCCGAGCAGGCGTTCCGACCTCTCGCCCCACGCCAGCATTCCCTCGGGCGTCGCCAGGGGCTCCCCCGCGCCCCAGGCATGGGCCGTGTCGAGGCAGAAGCCCAGGCGGGAAAGGCCGTCGGGGGACTTCTCGAGGCAGCGGGCAAGTTCCTCGGTCGACCCGCCCATGCGCCGCCCGCCCCCTGGGACATTTTCGATCGCGATGGGCGGCGTCGCCTGGACGCGGGAGGCGGCTTCGGCCAAACTCTCCAGCGCGAGGCGGAGCCCCGTCTCAAGGCTGGAGGATGGGCTGAAGGCGCCCAGATGCATGATGAAGGCGTCCGCGCCCAGGTCCGAGGCGCCTTGGAGCTCCTGGGCGAGCCTTTCGATCGCCCGCGATCGCCAGCCGTCGTCGCTCGACCCGGGGCCTGGCGCGAAGCGCCGATGGACCAAAAGCGAGCGGAGGCCGCGCTCGCGGCGCAGGAGGCGCAGGCGCTCAAAGTCCTCTCTCCCGCCCCATCGGCTCCTGCGGATAAAGATTTGGAGAGACTCGCAGCCGAGGCTTTGCGCCTCCTCGAACGCGCGTTCGTAGCCCCACCGGGTCGGGAGATGAAGGCCCAGAAGCATCAGAGAAACCTCAGCAGGCTCATCTCGCAGGAAAACCCCGGTCCCATGGCCGCGAGCAACGCGAGCGCGCCTTGATCGCGGCGGCGTCCGAGGGCTTCTTCCAGGATGAAGAGGATGGAGGCCGAGGAGAGATTGCCGTAGCGGCGAAGGCTTTCCCGGCTCGGGAGAGTGTCTCGCGCCGAGAGGCCGAGCGCCCGCTCGAAGGCTTCGATGATCCGGAGGCTTCCGGGATGGATCAGGAAGAGGTCGATGTCTTCGAGCGAAACGCCATTGCTTTGAAGGAACGGTTCCAAGGCGCGCCGGGCGTTGTCCTCGACGACTCGGGGGGCATCGGGGGATAAGAGAAGCTTCATGCCGCGATCGGCGAATCGCCACCCCATGACGTCGAGAGTGTCCGGGATAAGAAAGCTTCCGGAGGCGACGACCTCCGCCAGCGGGCGTTCGACGGCGGCATCGGCCCCGGCGAGAAGGACCGCGGCGGCGCCGTCGCCGAAGAGAGCGGCCGAGACGATCTTAAGCAGGGAAGGGTCCTCGGGGTCGAAACAAAGGCTGCAGAGTTCGGCCGACACGACGGCGGCGAAGCCCTCGGGGCGTCCCCGCAAAAGCTCCGAGGCGCGGGCGAGGCCCACGGCGCCCCCGGCGCAGCCGGATCCGAAAAGGGGGGTGCGTTGTAGGGAGGGGGAAGAGGGGATCTCCCGGGCGAGACGCGTCTCCAGGCTCGGCGTGGCAAGCCCCGTTGTCGTCACCGAGAGGAGATGATCGAGGGCTTCGGGGGACTTGCCCGCGCGGGCCAGGCAGGCGCTGAGGGCGGACTTCGAAAGCTCCAGCGCCCGGCGGAGATAATTGTCGTTGCGGGCCTCGAAGCTTTTCCCGTCGAAATAATAGGCGATGGGCTCGGCAAGATAGCGCTCTTCGACCCCCGCGTTCTCGAAAATGCTCAGGCGGGCGGGAACGGCCAAGAGCTCCGGAAAAGCCTCGGCGCAGGCGTCCCGGATTTCTGCCTGCCGATAGCGCCGCGCGGGCAACGCCGTCGCGGCGGCGAGGATCTTGGGGTGCTTCATAAGAAAGCGGGTCGACGGCTCTATTTTATATCGGCGACCAGCTGCGCGCGAGGCGGATGGCGAGACTGCCTGTCACCCGCACCTCCTGGCGCACATGGTCGCCCTTGAGATCTGCGAGGCCTTGCCAGCGGAAGGCCTCGTGCTCCCGGGGGCTCAGCCGCAGCCGGCCGTTGAGCGGTTTGCAGACGTAGATCAGGTCGAGGTGCTGGGGATGGGACGGGATGTCCTCGAGTTGGAGGTGGAAGGGCATGGGAAGGAAGCGCACGCCGGGGTTTCTCGACTCGAGACGGCGCGGCGCGAGGATCGCCGCCTCGTAGCCCGTTTCCTCCCGGATTTCGCGCAGGAGCGCCTCGTGAGGGAGCTCTCCCGGCCCCAGATGGCCGCCCGGCGGGAGCCACATCCCGAGCTTCTTGTGCCAGAGAAGCAGGGTCTTGCCGTCCCGTACGAGGTAGCCCGTCGCGACGAGGTGGCGCCTGCGGGGGTCAGTTCGGGGCATTGGACGTTTGGGCGCCTCTCGTAGCCGTCGCGTCCATGGAGCGTCCCAGGTCCGGAGCTTGCCCCCAGACGGCGTTTTTGAAGCGCCGATGGGCCCAGAGCCATTCGGCGGGCCGGGCCCGGATCCAACCCTCGACGCGGGAGACGAGGGTTTGGGTGATGGACTCGGGAGTCTGGGGCAGCGCCGCATAGTCGATCTCCGGCTCCATCGTGACGTGGACGATCCCGTCCGCCCCCCGCTCCTGGCGTATGGGGATCACGGCTGGCTGAAAGCGCAGGGCGAGAACGCCCACGATTCCAAGCGTCGGGACGGTCGCGCCGAAAAATCGCGCGGACACCGCGGCCTGGGACGCTTCGTACTGGTCGAGCACGAAGCCCACCGATTCCCCGTTCTTAAGCGCCTTGGCGACGATCCCCATGATCCGCGAGCCGTAAGCGGAGCGGGCGCCGCAGGACTCCCGGGCGCCGACGATCTTGCGGTTGAGCCACTCGGGCTTCAAATGCCTCGTCACGATGCTTAAAGGCCTGGCTCCCTGCTGGGCGGATCCCGCGATCATGAGCTCCCAATTGGCGAGGTGGGCGGAGATGAAGAGAACGCCGCGGCCGCGGCCATGCGCCTCTTTCCAGCGCTCAAACCCGTGGAGCTTGAAGTTTTTGCGCACATAGGAGGGGTAGTGCGAGGGGAAGGGGGAGAAGAGATGGAGGATCTCGAGAGCCAAGGTTCCGTAATGGGCGAAGTTTTCCTTCAAGAGGACGGCTCTTTCGGCAGGGGTCAATTCGGGAAGGCAGCGGCGCATGTTCTCCGTCGCGATGGGGCGACGGATCCTGTCAAAGCGCAGGAGCAGGGCGCCGATCGCTCGGCCAAGACGGAGCTCGATGCCTCTCGGCAGAAACGTGACCGCGGTTCCGGCCGAGCCCAGGACGAGGCGCAGGAAAAATGAAAGGAAGGGGTTCAAAGAGCGGCCAATTCCCGCTCGGAGGCTTGGTCGCTCGCGCCGCTCCAACCGTAGCCGAACTTCCGGGAGGCTTCGATCTCAAGGAGGAGGTCCTCGACGGCGCTGCGCTGGGGAATCCGCTCCGCGGCCTTTTTCGCGAGAATGAAACGGATCTCGGCGAAGGGATCCCAGTCGTTGAGCGGGCCTTCAAGGAGCGGGGTCAGGACGAGCCCGATGCCTATGAAGCCCGCCCCAAGCGAGGCGAGAAAATGGACCAGCGAATGCATAAGACGTGGTATTTTACTTTTTTCGGGCCTCAAAGTTCCCTTCGATCTGAAGCGTCACGTGGAAGAGGCCGAAGCGGCCCTTGAGCTCATCCCGCGCCGATCGCAGCACCTCGTCCCGGTTGGCGGCCGGATCGGCCACAAGATGACCGCTCATCGATTCAAACCCCGGGCTGAGAGACCAAAGATGGAGGTCGTGCACCTCCCGCACGCCGTCGATGGAGGAGAGGCAGCCCCGAATATCCTCGATGTTGAGATGGGCGGGGGCGCTTTCCAAGAGAATGTTGACGGAATCGCGCATGAGCCAGAAGGCCGTGAGAACGATGCCGCCCGAAATGATCAGGCTCGCCGCGGCGTCGGCCTGGAAGAGGCCCGCCTTAAGGATCAGGACTGCGGCCGTCAGCGCCGCGAGGGAGCCCAGGGCGTCGGCGGCGACGTGAAGGAAGGCGCCGCGCAGGTTGATGTTGTCGCGCGAAGGCGAGTAGAGGAAGAAGCCGGAGGCGAGGTTGGAGGCGAGGCCGAACAGGGCGATCCACATCATCGGGTAGGCCTTGACCGCCGTCGGGTGTGCCAGCCGAATGACGGCCTCCCGCAAGATAAAGCCTGTCAAGATGAGGAGCCCCATGCCGTTGCCGAGGGCGGCGAGTACCTCGATGCGCTTGTAGCCGAAGGTCCTTCTCTCATCCGCTGGCCGGGAGCTGACGAGGGCCGCGAAAAGAGCGAGGCCCAACGCGATGACGTCCACCGCCATATGCATGGAGTCGGCGATCAAGGCGAGGCTTTTCGTCCAGAGCCCCCCGCCCAGCTCGACCAGGCAGAATGCGGCCGTCAGCGCCAAGGCGTAGACGAGCGGACGGAGGAGGGGGGGGTGTTGAGCCCCCAAGTGCGCATGGCCCGGCAGGCAGGCGTTTTCGGGCATTTCAGGAGCCTGCCGCCTGGCGTCTGGCGAGCTCGTAGAGGATGATCGCCGCGGCGCAGGAGGCGTTGAGGCTCTCGACCCCGCCTGCGGCCTGCGAGATTGAAAGGAGGCCGTCGCAAAGGGATTTGACGAGGGGGCGGATGCCCGACTCCTCGGATCCGATGACGAGAAGAAGGGGGCGGGCGATCGAGGCGCTCCAGAGCGGGGTTCCGCCCGGGTCGGCTCCGAAAATCCAGAAGCCGTGCTTCTCCTTGAGGCGACGGAGGCTCGAGGCGAGGGTGATGGCCGTG
>JAJYFI010000010.1:5694-6740 GCA_021790955.1 bacterium
ACGGGGATTTTCTGGATCGCGCCCGCGGAGGCGCGCACGGCGCCCGGGCCCACCGGCGAGGCGCGGTGGGAGCAGAGAAGAAGGCCGTCCGCGCCCAGGTTGGCGGCGGCCCGGGCGACCGCGCCCAGGTTGTGGGGATCCTCGATCTGATCGAGGGCGACGAGGAGCAATTGGCGGCGACGCGCCTCGTCCAAGCCGTCGAGAAACGCCTCGAGCTCCTCCGAGGGCTCGCGCGCGGCCAGGAGGGCGACGCCCTGGCGGCCGCCTCCCGGGAGGCGCTCCAGGGCCCGCTGCGGCCGGAAGCGGACCGTGATGCCGGCTTTGCGGGCGAGGGCCAGCATTTCCCCCGTTTCCTGCGAGGGGCCCCGCCGCCTTTCTTCCGAAAGCCATAGCTCGCGCGCCGATTCGGGACGTGAGCGCAGGGTCTCAAGGACGGCGTGCAAGCCGGATAGCCAGGAGGAGGCGGAAGTCGCCGGGCCGCGGTGGATGCCCCTTATTTTTTTCGCCATTTCTGCCCTTCCCGCGTGTCTTCCACCACCACGCCTTTTTGGAGGAGGCTTTGGCGGAGTTCGTCGGAAAGGGCGAAATCGCGCCGGGAGCGCGCTTGCGCGCGGCGACGGATGAGATCCGCGGTCTCGGCGTCGAGCTCCGAGGGGCGCTCCTCCTCGATCAGACCGAGATCGAAGACCGTCTCCGCGAGTTCGAGCATCTTGAGCCGCGAGCCGGCGGGAAGGTCCTCTCGACGGAGGCATTCCCAGAGGGCGGCCAGAGCTTCGGGAGCGTTGAGATCGTCGGCAAGATGGTCCCCGAAAGCTTCGGCGTAGTCGGCGCAGGCGGGCTTGTCGGGGGCGCCGCGCAGGGCTCGCGCCGTCTCCCGAAGCCGGCGACGGGCGATTTTGGAGGATTCGAGGGAATCCCAGGTGAATTCGAGCTGGCGGCGATAGTGGGCCGTGAGAACATGGTAGCGGAAGTCGAGCGGGGAGAAGCCTCGCGCCTCGAGCTCGGCGATCCCGACGCCGCCGCCCGCGGACTTGGCCATGTTCCCG
>JAJYFI010000010.1:6750-14522 GCA_021790955.1 bacterium
GGAATTCCCCGTGGAGCCAGTAGCGGACGAAGGGCTTGCCTGTCGCGGCCTCGGATTGGGCGATCTCATTGGAGTGATGGATCGGGATGTGGTCGACCCCGCCGCAGTGGATGTCGAAGCTCTCGCCCAGGTACTTCATCGACATCGCGGAGCATTCGATATGCCATCCCGGAAAGCCCACGCCCCACGGCGAGGGCCATTCCATCTGGCGCTTGGCGTCCTTGGGGGAGAACTTCCAAACCGCGAAATCCGAGAGGTTCCGCTTTTCCGGGTTGGCTTCGACGCGAGCCCTCGCGGGGCCCCCGGCCATGCCGCCGGCGAGCCTGCCGTACGCCTTGAATTTGCTCGTGTCGAAATAGAGCCCGTCCGAGGTTTTATAGAGAAAGCCATTCCGCTCGAGCCGTTCGATAAGCGCGATCTGCTCGGGGATATGCTCGGTCGCCCGGCAAAGGACTTGGGGAGCGAGGATGCGCAGGGCCCGGCAGTCGGCCAGGAAGGCTTCGGTGTAGATGCGCGCGATGTCCCAAGCGGTCTTTCCCTCGCGGCGGGCGCCGACCTCCATCTTGTCCTCGCCCTCGTCGGCTTGGCTTGTGAGGTGGCCGACGTCGGTGATGTTCATGACGTGGCGCACCTCGTAGCCGTGCAGGCGCAGCACGCGCTTTAAAAGGTCCTCGAAGAGATAGGTCCGGTAGTTGCCGAGATGCTGGAGACCGTAGACGGTCGGGCCGCAAGTGTAGAGGCCGACCTTCGGCGGGGCGAGCGGCCGGAAGTCCTCCTTGCGCCGGGACAGCGTGTTGAAGAGACGCAAACTCATCGCTTTCTTCGCCTCCCCGGGCCCTCCGCTGCGGGTCAGTTGGCCAGGAGCAGGGTGGCCGTCGCGTAGCAGCCGATCGCCAGACCCTGGCCCAGGGCGTCCAAGCCTTCGTGAGTCTTGGCCTTGAGATTCACGCGCTCGGGAGGAAGGCCGAAAAGGGTGCTGAGGGTTTCCTTGATCTTGGGGTAATGCGGGGCGAGCTTGGGCTCCTCGGCGACGACCGTCACGTCGAGGTTGAGGAGACTGCCTCGCCGATTCTTGAGCTTTTCCATGACCTCCGCGACGATCTTGCGGCTCTCGATGCCTTTTGTCGAGGCCTCGCCCGGCGGAAAAAAGAGCCCGATCTCGCCTTCGCCCAGCGCGCCCAGCACGGCGTCCGCCGCCGCATGAAGGATGACGTCGCCGTCCGAGTGGCCGAGAAGCCCCTTGGCGTGCTCGATCTTGACTCCTCCGAGCCACAGAGGACGCCCGACGACGAGTTTGTGGATGTCGAAGCCAAAGCCGACCGCCGGCCGGTCGGAGAGGCCCATGCGGCGCTTGAGCAAGGCTTCCGAGACGGCCATGTCCTCGGGATAGGTGATCTTGAAATTTTCGGCGGTCGAGGGGACGACCTTCACCTTGTGCCCTGCGCGTTCGACCAGCTGGCTTTCGTCGGTCGCTTCTTTTTGGGAGGCGAATTTCTCGAGCGTCTCGGCCAGGACTTCCCGGCGGTAGCACTGGGGAGTTTGGGCGGCCCAAAGAAGGGATCTCGCGGGGGTCGCCGTGATCCAGAGCTGCTTATTCGCGACTTTCTTGAGCGTGTCCCGGACCGGCACCGCCGGAAGGGCGGCTCCTGAGGCCTGGGCTTCCTCGATGACGGCTTGGATGATCTCGGGCGTGATCAGCGGGCGGGCTCCGTCGTGGATGGCGACGACGTCCGCGTCCTCGGGGACCTCGCGAAAACCGTTGCGCACCGATTCAAGCCGCGTCGAGCCCCCCTCGATGACGAGAACCTTTTGCGACGCCAAATCCCGGCCTCGCTTTTCCAGGTCGGAGCGGCTCAAAACCAGGACGACCTGTTCGACCTCCGGGACCTTCAGGAAGGCGTCCAGGGACCACTCGACCACCGATCGCCCCAGCAGCGGCAGGAATTGCTTCGGCCCGCCCATGCGAGAGCCGGAGCCCGCGGCGACGATCACGGCGCAGCACTTCATGCCGACGCCTTCTCGAGTTTCGGCTTGCCGAAGATCATGCGCCCGGCGGAGGTTTGCAGGATGGAGGTGACCGAAATTTCGATGCGTTTGCCGATGTGCTTCTTGCCGTCCTCGACGACCACCATGGTCCCGTCGTCCAAGTAGCCGACGCCTTGCTCCCTTTCTTTGCCGTCTTTCATGACGAAGAGGCTCATGGATTCGCCGGGCAGCACGATGGGCTTCAAGGCGGCCCCCAAGTCGTTGATGTTGAGGCAGACGACGCCGTCGAGAGAGGCGAGCTTATTGAGATTGAAGTCGGTCGTGACGAGGCGGGCGCCCATCTCCTTGGCCAGGCGCACGAGCTTGCCGTCCGTGTCGGAGACCTCGGGGACGGTCTTCTCGACGATCTTGATCGGCATATCCTGGTTTTCCTGGAGCTTGGCGAGGATGTCGAGTCCCCGGCGGCCGCGGGCGCGCTTGAAGTTGTCCTGAGAGTCGGCCAGATGGTGGAGCTCGTCGAGGATGAATCGGGGGACGATGAAGGAGCCCGAGAGGAATTTGGTATCGCAGATATCGACGATGCGGCCGTCGATGATGGCGCTTGTATCGAGAATTTTGAGGTTCGCCCCGCGGCGCTTGCCGATCTTGAGAATGTCCTTGTCGAGCTCCTCGAACTCGGGCGATTTGCGCAGCGCCAGCACGAGCCCCAGGACGCCGAAGGCGAAATAGCGCAGCATCGCGTATTGGGACCAGAACCTCACGACGTCGGGGGAGCCGACCTGGTAGACGAAGGTGTCGAGAAGGCGCGCGAGGATAACCGCCACCGTCGCTCCCAGGAAGGCCGTGATGATGTTAAGAAGCGAAATGGCCGAGACGAGCGCCTCGAGGACGATGACCGCGGCGGCGACTCCCACGCCGATCGCCACGCCGCGGGCGCTTCTCGAAATCTGGAAATAAACGAGAAGCGGCGCGCCGGCCAGGAAGAGCGC
Source organism: bacterium (assembly GCA_021790955.1). Taxonomy (GTDB): domain Bacteria; phylum Elusimicrobiota; class Elusimicrobia; order UBA1565; family UBA9628; genus JAJZAK01. The sequence continues at coordinate 9,726 of JAJYFI010000010.1, forward strand.
CCGGTACACCCAGAGCCAAACGTTCGATTTCACGTTCCCAGTACCTTTTTGGCGGCGCCCGCCAGATCCCGGGCTTCCACGACCTCCAGCCCGGATATTTTCCCCGGGAGGCCCTTGCCGGAACGATTAGGAACGAGCGCCTTGCGAAACCCCGCCTTGGCGGCCTCCTTGAGGCGCGTCTCAAGGTGGGAAACGCTTCTTAATTCTCCCAAAAGACCCACCTCGCCCACAAGAGCCCAGCCCGGATCGATGGCGGCGTCGCCGAGGGCGCTGGCGACGGAAAGGCAGACGGCGAGGTCGATGGCGGGATCCTTGAGCTTGAGCCCTCCGGCGAGGCTGACGAAGACATCCTGGTTCTCGAGCTTGAGCCGCAGGTGCTTTTCGCTGGCGGCGAGGAGCACGAGCACCCGGTTGAGGTCGATGCCGGTGGCCATGCGTCGCGGCAGAGGGTAGCGCGTGAAGACGGCGAGAGATTCCACTTGGACGACCAGCGGGCGGGTGCCTTCCAGGGAGACGGAGCTCGCCCGGCCGGCCACGGGCTCGTCGGAAGCCCCGAAGCGGAAAAAGGAGGAGGCTTCGGGGACGTCCTTGAGCCCCTCGGGCCCCATCTCGAAGAGGCCGATTTCATCCGTCGGCCCGAAGCGGTTCTTGGTCGAGCGCAGGATCCGAAGGGTTCCTTGGCGCTCGGCGTCAAAATAAAGGACCGTGTCGACCATATGCTCGAGGAGCTTGGGACCCGCCAGGGCTCCGTCTTTCGTCACATGCCCAAGGAGGAACAGGGGAAGACCGGCCGATTTCGCCAGTCCAAGGAGAGCGAAGGCGCTCTCGCGCACCTGGACGACCGAGCCGGGGCTGGCGGGAAGCTCCGGATGGAAAATCGTCTGGATCGAATCGATGACGAGCCCCTCGGCCTTCGTCGAGGCCGCGTGGGCGAGGATGCGCGCGAGATTCGTCTCGGAAAGGAGGAGCAGGCTCTCGGAGCGCAGTCCGAGCCGCCTGGCGCGCCCGAGCACTTGCTCGCGGGACTCTTCTCCGGAGGCGTACAGCAGGCGGCGCTTCGCCCCAAGCCGCGCCGCGGCCTGGAGAACGAGGGTCGATTTCCCGATGCCCGGAGGGCCCGCCAGGAGAATGACTTGGCCGGGAAGGACCCCGCCGCCCAGGAGCCGATCGAGCTCCGAGAACCCTGTCGAGAAGCGCTCGCCGTCGGCGGCCTGGGGCCGTTTGAGGGCCTCGTCCAACGAAATGGGGACTTCCGCCGACCCGTCCTGGGAGCCCGCGAGGCCGCGGCGCCCGGAGGCGGCCGCCTCCGGGGCCTCGATCTCCTCGGCCATGCTGTTCCAGGCGAGGCACTGGGGGCATTGGCCGTAGGGCTTGGGCGCCGAGTAGCCGCATGAGGAGCAGCGGTAGACGAGCTTGGCGCGCGGCACGAGGGCTCCTACGGCGCGCCGCCGTTGTTGGAGGAGCGCGCCTTGGCGCCCGCGGCGCCGAAGGTCGCCAGACCGAAGAGGTAGGCGACGTCCTTGTCCTCGAAGGGGACGTGGAGCCATGCCTCGAAACGCCGCTCGGCGGTCGAGACGTCGTCGACCCGCCATCCGAGCGAAAGCCATTTCGTGATACGGGTCAGGGCGCCCACGTCGGTCTCCGGCTGGTCGAAGTGGACCCCGTTGATGATGATGTTGCGGTTGAAATTATAGGACTGGCCGAAGAGGCTCACGCGGTTGGCCCAGGAGCTGCTTTTGTAGAAAGGCGTCCAGGTCAGCCGCACGCCTCCCGCGGAGCGGATGATTCCAGCCGCGAGGTCGAGGGACCCCGTCGTCCAGCCGAGCAGTCCGTCGATCGTGTTCTGCTTTTCGAAGTCGCGGGGGTTGATCTTGTTGTTGGTGACGCCCGCGTTCTCGACGCCGATGTAATAGTAGCGCCCTTCGCGAGGCTGTATCTTGAGCCCGATGTCGGTGTGGGAGGCGTTGGCGCCGTTGTTGTATTGGTAGCGTTCGTCGACGTTCCACCAGATCTTGAACTGCTGGAGGCGGGCGAGGACGTCGTTGACGGTGCCCGCCGCCTGCTTGACCGAGCTCACGGCCTGTTTGACGTCTTCCTTGACCTTGGGGTCGTGAAGGAGGGTCCCCACGGCCCCCTCGTTGGTGTTGAGGCTGGCGACCAAATGGTTGGACCGGTCGAGGAGCTTGTCGAGCTTGCCCGAAATATCGTCCGTCCGGCGCATGGCCTTCTCAAGATGGGGCTTGGAAGCGGCCAATAAATCGTTGAGGTTCGCAGTCAGTTCCCGGACGCTGCGGACGGTGTCGCGCAGATTTTGGGTGAGGGTTTGGCCGTGCTCGCCGCCGCCGGAGAGATCGTCGAGGAGCTTCTCCATTTTCTTGAGGGCGTTGGCCACTTCCTTATCCAGGGGGACGGTTTCGACCCCCTCGATCGTTTCCCCGGGTTCGATGAGACCCGCCGCGGGATGCCCTTGAGTGATCTCAAGATAGCGGCTTCCGATGATCCCCGTGGAGCCTACGGTGAACTCGGCGTCGCGATAAAGGGGGACGCCGTTGCGGATCGCCAATTCGGCCCGGGCGAGGGGGCCGCTCAGGGTCAGGTCGCGGACGTTGCCCACCTGGACTCCCGAAAGCTTGACGGGGGCCTTCTTGGTGAGATTCGAGGCGTCGCGGAAGGTCACGTAGACCGTGTAGCGACGGCCGAAGGTGTAGTCGCCCAGCAGCAGGATCGCGATGCTGAGAAAGGCGAGGCCCAGGATGACGAAGGCGCCGACGCGGGCCTCGATCGACATCGCGGACTAGACGTCCCCTATCGGGCCGGAACTCCGGCCCTCGATGAATTGACGGACGGCGGGATCGGAGCTTTTTCGGATCTCATCCGGCGTGCCCGAGGCCAGCACGCGGCCCTCGTGCAGCATGGCAATGCGGGTGGCGATCTTGAAGGCCGAGTTCATGTCGTGGGTCACCGCGATGGACGTCACGCCCAGCTTTTTTTGAAGATCGAGGACGAGGCTGTTGATCACGTCCGACATGATGGGATCGAGCCCCGTGGTGGGCTCATCATACAAAATATGCCGCGGGGAGGCCGCGATGGCCCGGGCGAGGGCCACTCGCTTCTTCATGCCTCCGGAGAGCTGGGCGGGCTTTAAGTCCTCGACGCCCTTGAGGCCGACCAGGGCGAGCTTTTCGGAGGCGATCCGACGGTAGCGGGAGGGCGGCGTGTTCGTCATGTATTTCAAGCCGAAGGTGACATTTTCCCAAACGCTCATCGAGTCGAAGAGGGCGCCTTCCTGGAAGAGGTAGCCGAATTTCCCGCGCCATTCGGAGCGATCCGCCTCGTCGCGGAGCGATCCGAACGCCACGTCGTCGACGACGATGCTCCCTCCGTCCGGGGGGATGAGGCCGACGACGCATTTGAGCAGGGTCGACTTGCCGCAGCCGGAGCCGCCGATAACGGCGACGGTCTCGCCGGCGCCGACGTCGAGGTCGACGCCCCGAAGGACCCGCCGGGGGCCGAAGCTCTTGAGGAGGCCTCGGATCCGGATCAAGGGATTCCCATGGCGACAAGAACGGAGCTCGCGAAGTAGTCCAGGAGCAGGACGGCCACCATGCTCGAGACCACGGCCCCGGTCGTCGAGCGCCCCACCCCTTCGGCGCCCCCGCTCGTCGAGAGCCCTTTGTAGGCGCAGATGAAGCTGATCGCGAAGGCAAAAACGGCGCTTTTGATGAAGCCGTGGTAGAAGTGCTTCGTTTCCATGAAATCGATGATGTCGTGCCAGTAGGTGTTGTCGGGGATGCCGAAGCGCATGACGGCCACGAAGAGCCCGCCCACCGATCCCGAAAAGTCGCTGAGCACCGTCAAGAGGGGAAGGACGAGCATGAAGGCGAGAAAGCGGGGGATGACGAGGTAGCGGACCGGGTCCGTTCCCAGGGTGAGGAGCGCGTCCACCTGCTCGGTCACGCGCATGGTGCCGAGTTCGGCCGCGATCGCGGCGCCGGCGCGCCCGGCCACGACGAGGGCCGTGAGGACCGGGGATAGTTCCATCACCATGGCGAAGCTGACGACCGTGCCGACGAAAAGGGGCTCGTTGAAAAGGCGCTGGGAGGAGATGCCGGTCTGGAGGGCGAGCACCATGCCCGTGAAAAAGCTCGTCATGACGGTGACGGGCAGGGAGTCGGCGCCAATTTTCGCCATCTGGATGAGCGTCTGACGCCACTCAAGCCGGCTGCGGAAGATCCAGAAGAAGGTCGACCGGATAAGAAGGACAAACCCGCCCATCACGGCGCTGATATGAAGGAGCTTCGCGCCGATCCTTTCGAGAAGCCCGGTCATCGGGGCAGCCGAGGGACGCGAGCCTGAAGGCCGCAGACGACCTCGTAAGGGCTCAGCCCGAGGAGGCGCGACCAGTCGAGGACGCCGAGATGGGCCCGACCCTGACGGCCGAGGAGCACCGCCTCGTCGCCCGCGCGCGCGCCACGGACGTCTGTCGCGTCGATCATCATCATGTCCATGGCGATCAGGCCGATGATCGGGCAGGGTCGGCCCTGCACGAGAACGCGGCCCCGGTTGGAGAGAGCCCGCGGCAAACCGTCGCCGTAGCCGAGGGGGAGCGTCGCGACGGAGGTGCGCCGCCGGCTGATGAAGGTCCTCGCATAGCTCACGGAGGAGCCCGGCGGGACGGACTTAAGAAAGACGAGGCGGCACTTGAGGCTCAGGACGGGCTTGAAGCCCTCTAGGAGCCCGTAGAGAGCGAGTCCCGAGCGGACCATGTCGAGGCGGCTCTCAGGATAGCGCGTCGCC
>JAJYFI010000182.1 GCA_021790955.1 bacterium
GGACGGCTTCGGCATCGCCTTCTTCGAGGACCCGGGGCTGCGCCTGTTCGTCGACCACCACAGCGCGCGGCAGTCGCCGGTGGCCGACCTGGTCAAGCGCTACCCGATCCGCAGCGGCAACGTCATCGCCCACATCCGCAAGGCCACGCAAGGCGCCGTGGCGCTGGAGAACTGCCACCCGTTCGTGCGCGAGCTGTGGGGCCGCTACTGGGTGTTCGCGCACAACGGTGACCTCAAGGATTTCCATCCCCGCCTGCATGCCAGCTTCCGCCCGGTCGGCAGCACCGACAGCGAGCGTGCCTTCTGCTGGCTGATGCAGGAGCTCGCCAAGGCCCACGCCAGCGTCCCGGGCACCGGAGAACTCACCGCGACGCTGCGCGAGCTGGCGCCGGTCCCTGCCGCACACGGCAACTTCAACTGGCTGCTTTCCAACGGCCAGGCGCTGTGGGCGCATGCCTCGACGAACCTGCACTGGCTCGTGCGCCAACACCCTTTTTGCGCCGCGACGCTTGCGGGGTTCAAGGCGAAGGCGATGCGATAATGGCGGGCGGCTTCGGCCAGCCTCCCCCGCCCCTCCTCGAAGCTTGCGACGAGGAGTTCCGCCTGGTAATCGGCCTGGGCATTTCCCGGGCTAAGGCGGAGCAGCTCCCTCGCCTGCTCCGCTGCGGCCGCGGCTTCTCCTCGCGCGGCAAGGATGTTGGCCAGGATCAAACGCGGCTGGGGAAACCGCGGGAGATCCCGGATGGCCTTTCTAGCTAGCGATTCAGCCGCGGGCCCCGCCTCGCCGCGCGTGGCGATATCTCGCAGGCGACGAAGCTCCGTTAGTCCGGCGAGAAGGCGATCGACGGGTTTTCCCGAGCGGCGCCCGAGGCTCCAAAGGTTGCGCGCCGCCACCGCCAGATCCGGATTGATAATCAGCGCCCGCTCGTAGGCGTTCTCGGCCGCGTCAAAGCGGCGGGCGAGGCTGTAGAGATAGCCCAGGTTGTTCCAGTAATTGGGGTCCGAAGGGAAAATCGACGCGGCCTTCTTGAGCAGACGCTCGCACGCCAGGGCGTAACGCGCCGGATCCTTAAGGTAGACGTTCGAAAGACTGTTATAAGCGGACGGGGAAACAGGATTGATGAACAAAGCGACAAGAAAATACGGGATCGCTTCTTCGGGATGATTGAGATGTCCGCTCTCGACGGCGCCGATGTTGTAATAGATTTCATCGTAGCCGGCGTTCGCTTCGAGGGCTTGGGAATAAGCCGCCACCGCATCCTGGTAACGCCCCGACCGGGCATAGACATTGCCCAATTCATAGAGCGCGTTGACCTCCCGGGGGCCCCAGGACCGCGATTCCTCAAGCTCGGTGATCGCCCGCTCGTAAAATCCTTGGCGGGAAAGCTTAAAACCGGCGAAATAATGGGTCTCCCTCATCCAGACCCTCACCCAATACCACGACACCATGGCGGCCACGGCTAAGCCGAGCCATCCGACGGCCCGCAGACGGCGCCCCGAGCCCGGCGCCGTCTCTTGTGCCAGACCCATACGGGGCTCCGCAGCCGATGAGGCGGGCTTGCCGGATGGAGCGCCGGACGCCATCGCTAGTCCGGCGCCCCACCAAAACAGAAAAGCCGGAGTCGCGAAATGCAGGGAAACATTCAGCAGATTATCCGCGAGCATCCCGGCGACGCCAGCCGCAGCCGCGGCTCCCAGCCGGGTCCCCCAGGCGACGCGCTCCTTAAAATGGCGGCGGCAGGAGGCGAAAAACGCCGTCCAGAGCCATAAGTAGATCCCCAAGCCCAGCACGCCCGTCTGGCTGAACACCTCGAAGATCTCGTTATGCGCGTTGTTGGCATGGGTGCGCAGCGTCCGGAAAAACGACAGGGCGGAGAGGATCGGCCCTTGATAGAACGGGTAAAAAAGCTCGAACAACCCGAAACCCTTGCCGGTGACCGGATTCTCGCTCCCCATGAGCCACGCCGAAAGCCAAATGAGAACCCGCTGATGGAGAGGCGCGTAAGGCGCCGGCACCGAGCGAATTCCCGCGAGTTCGGCGATGCGCCCGAAGACAGACGGCGAGTAGCGCGCCGTGGCGTTATGGGGCCAAAAAAACATCACGACGGCCATCGCTCCGAATAGAAGGCCGTTGGAGCGGGGCGCCTCGCGAAGCTTTGAGCGGGCCTGCGGGGACAGCAGGAGGATGCCGGCGGCCATGGCGGCGCCGCCCCACGACGAGCGCGTCAGGCTCGATATCAAAGAGGCTTCCAGCACCACGACAAGCGCGCCGTAGGCGAGCCTCCCGCCTCCCCGGCTCTCCAGAAAGCAGAGAAGGGCGAACGGAAGCGCCACCACGTTGTAGGATGAGAGAAAGTTCGGGTTGCCAAATGTCGAGACGGAGCGCGGGCCGTAGGGATTCAGGGCGTGCGGCCAGATGAACTCCATGTTGAAGTACTGGCAGATCGCATAGGTCGACGCGATAAAAGCGCCCGCCATGGCCAAGTGGACATAATCAACCGTCCTTCCTCTCCGGCATAGAAAGAAAGCCCATGAGATGCCGCCAACCCAAAGAAGCGCGCCGTAGGGATCGAAGACGTGGCTCCAAATATTTTCGGGCGTCCCCGGCAGCGACCTCAGGTCAGGGAAGGCGACCCAGAGAAGGGGCCACAACACGGCCAAGCAGGCCCAGGCCCCGATCGAAACATCTTTCATTCCCTCGTCCTCAGGGTCCTGGGGACGGGAGGCCAGATAAAAAGGGGCCAGGCAATTGGCGGCCAAAAACAGAAGATTCTTCCCGCCCTCGCTCATTATCGACGGCCTGAAAAAGGGGCGATGCCCCCAATAGCCGACCCCCCATGAAAGCAGCGCGGCGACGCACCAGAAAAAGATGGGCCAGTCGACCGGCGTCCGCGGGAACGCCGGAGCGCGCCCGTTGAGGAGGGGCTCCAGCCAACGGATCGCGGCCAGGCCGACAAGGCACAGGTTGAGGAGGCAGATCTGGCTGATGTAGGGGTTGCGGGTCAGGTCCGTAAAGAAGAGGAGCGGACTGACAAAGAGGACGCCGACCCAGAGGAGCGTCTCGAATCTTTTGAGCACGCGGGCAACGATGCGGCCGAAGAAGCCGGAGATGGGATTCGAACCCACAACCTATCGCTTACGAAGCGATTGCTCTACCGTTGAGCTACCCCGGCGTTAAGCGATTATATCAAGTCAGCTCCCGGTCAGCGCCTTGAGACCCGGGAGTATCTTCCCTTCGACAAATTCGAGGCTCGCGCCGCCGCCCGTCGAAAGGTGGCTGAAACTATCGGCCACTCCGGCTTTGGCGACGAGGGCCAGGGTATCCCCTCCTCCCGCGATGGTCACGACGTCCGTCTTTCCCCCTTGCTTGGCGACGACCTTCGCGATGGCCAAGCTTCCTTTGGCGAAAGGCTCCATCTCGAAAACCCCCAGCGGCTCGTTCCAAAAGATGGTCTTCGCTTTCTTGATCTGCTCGGAAAAAATATCAACCGTGTTGGGGCCGATGTCGACGCCGATCATGTCCGGAGGGATCGCCATACCCTGGGTCATCTCGACCGGCGACTCCGGACGAAGCTCCTTGACGGCGGCGTGGTCGGCCGGCAGAAGGCAGGTGATCTGCCGAGCGTAGGCCTTCTCGATGATCGACTTCGCCTCGTCGAGCATCTCCTTTTCGACCAAGGACCGCCCCACCGAGACTCCCTGCGCGTGAAGAAAAGTGTAGGCCATTCCCCCTCCGATCAGCAGGGAGTCGACACGCTCGACAAGACGCTTCAACACCCCGAGCTTGCTGGAAACCTTGGCGCCGCCGATGATGGACAAAAACGGACGCTGCGGGTTGCCCAAGGCGCGGTCCAAGAACTCGATTTCCTTTTGGACCAAGAGCCCCACGGCCGAGGGCATGCGGCGGGGCAAAGCATCCGT
>JAJYFI010000183.1 GCA_021790955.1 bacterium
GGCGGAGGAAAAGCTGCGAGCCTTCGACAGGATCGCGCGGGCGCTCAAGACCCGGTTTCCCCACCTCAAGGCCGAGGCGGCCAACAGCTCCGTCTTCCTCGACTTCCCGCAGTGGAATTTCGATCGCGTCCGCATCGGCAATCTCCTTTACGGCATCAGCCCGGCGCGCAAAGCCGCACCCGGGCTTCGAAACCCTTGGAGGTTCTTCGCGCGCGTCATCGCCCTGAGGGCCGTGGAGAAGGGCCGCCCCATCGGCTATGCGGCGGAGTTCATCCCGCCGCGCCGGATGCTTCTGGCGACCGTTCCGGCGGGATATGCGGACGGGCTCACCATGGAGCCCGCCCAGCGCTTGATCAGCCTCGGCCAGGGCTTCCGCTACTGGGGCATGGTCCGCGGCCGTCCAGCCCCCTTCGTGGGACGCTGCGCGATTTCCCACGTTCTCCTCGACGTCACGCGGATTCCCAAGCTCAAGGTCGGGACGCCCGTGCTGTTGCCCGTGCGCCGCACCGCGGCGAACTCCCACCTGCCTCGGGTCTATAAGGACTGACGATTAAGGTTTCCCGGGAGACGCAGGCGGCGCCGGCGGGAGCTCCGGCTCCGACTCTTCGTCCGCGGGCTCCGGCTCGGTCGAGATCTGGATCGTCATCGTGGACGTTGCGGCCTCGGCCGGGTAAGAAGACACCTCGGCGGCGCCTCCCCACTCCTTTTGCAGTATCGCCTCGAGCTGCGGCTTCAAGTCCTTGTTGTGGTCCAAGGGGCAGAAATCCGTCGGCGCCGTGCCATCCTTGAAAGATTCCATCATCAAGGCCGCGCGAGGGCAGGTCGGAAGAGGCAGGAACCCGCTGATCCCGTCGATTTTCTGGAAGCTGACCCCCAACGGGACGGGGAAATCCTTCTTCGGGTAGTCCTTAAGAACCTCGCCCATGATCTCCGTCCACCAGGGAAGAACCGTCACCGCCGCCGTCCAGGAGTGAATAGGGATGCTCATGAAGTCGTCGTATCCCATCCATGCCGCCGCCACGAGGTCAGGGGTATAGCCGATAAACCAGAGATCCCGGTTTTCATTGGAGGTCCCGGTCTTTCCCGCCAGGGGTCGGTTAAGCCGGGAGGCGTAGCGCCCCGTCCCGGCGCTGACAACGCCCTTGAGCAGGTTGGTGACCAGGTACGCGATCTGGGGGCTCAAGGCCTCGGTCTCCGTTCCCTGATGGCTTTCAAGCTCGCGCCCCTCGTTGTTCTCGATTCTCTCCACCGCGTAGGGGGTCTCCCGGATGCCGCCGTTAGCCAACGTCTCGAAGGCGTTGGCCATTTCCAGCGGGGTGACGACGGAGGTGCCCAGGCCCAGAGCCAGCACCGGCTCCAGGTCCGAGACGATCCCTGCCTTGTGGGCCAGCTCGACGACGCGCGGGGGCCCCACCCGCTCCACGAGACGGATCGACGCGATGTTGCGCGACTTCGCGATCGCCCGGCGCAAGGTGATCGGCCCCAGGAACTTGTTGTCGAAGTCGGCCGGCACCCAGATTTTAAAATCCGGCGAGACGGCGAAGGGCGCCGTCGCGAGATTGATCGCGGCGACGTCGGTCGCCCCCTTCAAAAGCCTCCAGTCGCTTCCGTCGTAGTAATAGGCGAGCGGGGAGTCGTCGACAAGCGTCGCCGCCGTCATCCCCGACTCGAGAGCGGCGGCCCACACGAAGGGCTTGAAGGTCGAGCCCGGCTGGCGTCGGGCCTGCGTCGCGCGGTTGAAAATGGAGTTGCGCCCCCCGATCATGGCGCGTATCGCCCCGGTTTTGACGTCAAGAACAAGGAAAGCGCCCTGTATCGCGGCCGGCGGCGTCGAGGACATCATGACGATGGAGGGGTCCTCGGCGGCCTCTTTCTGCCGGCGGGTCCAATCGGCCAGCATCCGGCGGTCGACGTCCGCCAAGCGCTGCTCGAAAATCCGCTCCGCGGTCCTTTGGATCCCCGCGTCGAGCGTCGTGTAAATCTGGAGGCCGCCGCGCCAGAGGGAGCTCGTGCCGTAGGTCCTTTCGATGTCATGCTGGATGTAGCTCACGAAGTAGGGGGCGAGATTGGACGGCCCGACCGGGCGCGCGGACGGAAGAGGCGTCGCCTCCGCCTCGGCGGCTTGCTGCGGCGTGATGAGCCCCAAGGACCGCATCCGGTCCAAGACCACCGAGCGCCGGAGCTTCGCCCGATTGGGGTGGACGAAGGGCGAATAGCCGCGGGGCGACCGGATGAGCCCCGCGATCAGGGCACATTCCGGAAGGGTCAGGTCCTGGATGTCCTTGCCAAAATAGACGTGGGCCGCGGCTTTGACGCCGTAGGCCCCCTCTCCAAAGTAGACCTGGTTGAGGTAGAACTGCAAAATCTCGCTTTTCGAGTAGTTCCGTTCCAATTGGATCGCGAGCAGCGCCTCTCGGATCTTACGGGCCATCGTGCGCTCGCGCGTCAGGAAAATCTGCTTCGCCAGCTGCTGGGTGATGGTGGAGGCGCCCTGCACCACCCGGCGATGGATGAAATTGATCAGGGCGGAACGGATGATGCCTTTGGGGGAAATACCCCAATGGTTGAAGAACTGGTCGTCCTCCACGGCGATGACGGCGTTTTGAAGTTCGAGCGGGATCTGGGAAAGGGCGAGCAACGTCCTTTTCTCGATGGAGAATTCGGCGACGACCTCCCCGTTCCGGTCATAGACCCTCGTCGTGAGGGGAGGCGTGTAGGTCTCGAGGGTGCGGATGTCGGGAAGCCCCAGGAGGAGCTTGCGCAGCATCCAAGCCAACGCCAAAATCACGACCGCCGACGCCGCGATGATGTCCCAGAAGCGCCTTCGTGGCACGTAAAATTATACTAACATCCAATCGATGAGGCTCCGGATCGCCCTTCTCCTCGCCGCGGCGGCGGGCGCCGCCTGCGCCACCGGGCTTGGAGCGCCAGGCGGCCTCAAGCGCGGCGCGATCATCCGCGCGACGGGAAAAGCGGAGATCAACCCTCAAATCCCCGTTTCCCCGAGGCAGCGGGCCGTCAAGGACGCCGAGTCCCGCGCGCTCGAAGCCGCCGTCGAGCTTCACATGCCCCACGACCTTCTGGCCCGCAACGCCGCAGCGATCCAAGACCGCATTTTCGACCGCCCGCGCGACTATATCCGCAGCCGCAAGGTGCTCAAGACCTGGAAGAAACCCGCCTACGCGAAGGCGAGCATCGAAGCCGCAGTCGATTTCGCCGCCATCGAGCGCCAGCTCCGCGCGATAGGGCTTTTCAAGTCGATCGAGTCCGGCGCCCACGTCCAGATCGATCTTGCCGGGCTGGCCGGATGCGCGGATATCGAGGGCTTCAAGAAAATCCTCGAGTCCTATCCGGGCGTCGGCGATTACGTCGTGGACCGCTGCGACGGGAGCCGCGCCCAGATCGAGGCGGCCGTCCAGGGTCTTTCAAGCACGGATCTGGCGTCCGGGCTCGTCCAACAGGCGGGACTCGACGCCCGGCCCGGACCGGTCGCGAACTCCATCACGGTCAACTTGGAAGCCCCGTCTGCGTCGGCTCCCTAGTGTTGTGAGTCGCCAATCCCTTTACAATAGCTGGGCCTAGTTTGGCCGGATTCAAGGCGCGAGGAGCGCGCATACTGAACGTATGCAAGCGACGAGCAACGCGGAAGCCGGACGAAATAGGCCCAGCCCGCTGCGGGAAGGCCCATCTTTGGGGCCTTTCTTCGTTGCTCCTCGGTTACAGGCCTCGGCCTGCGCCCTCGTCGCGCCTCGAACTGCCCGCAAACCTGGGCCTTCTATTGTAAAGGGATTTGCGACTCACAACACTAGCTCTAAAAAGATTCCTGGGAGCCGGGCTTTTCCCTGGGAGCCAGGGAGAGCACGTATCGGGCCACGTCGCTGATCGCCCCGGAGCTGAGAACCGTCTTCCAGGCCGGCATG
>JAJYFI010000184.1 GCA_021790955.1 bacterium
TTGGCGCTCTTGGGCCTCGCCCTGCTGCTGGACGGACTTCGATGCTTCGTCCCCGTCGCGGCTCTCTCGGGGCTCGCGGCGGGTTTTCTCGTCTTTTCAGGGCTTGGCTATGAAGGATCGATCTTAAGCGCGCGGGAGATCGGATTCGCGGCGCGCCGGGAGTGCGGGAGCCGACCGGTCTGGGGCTACAAAACCTACCTCCACGGCCTGCCGTTTTACATGGGCCGCCCGGTCGACCGCCTCATCGACTGGGTGGAAGAGCTCCACTACGCGAAGCGCTTCCCTGAGGATGCGGACCGATTCGGCGGCGACGCGGAGCTGTTGGATGCCCTTCGAAAGCGCGAGCCGCTCTGCCTGGTCATGAAGACCCGCGACGTGGCGGGGCTCCTGGCCGAGGACGGCCGGAAGGCCTCCCCGAAGGTCGAGCTCTTCGGCCCCTGGGCGCTCCTCCGGCTAGGGCGCTAGGACCTTCGGCGGAGGGCCGACGACGGTGAGGCGGGTGCGGCGGGAGTCTCGCGCCGTGGCCGTGATACGGTAGCCCAGGCTCCCCGCCTCCACCTGGAAAAGCCCCGGCATGAAGACGACGGCAAGGGAGTCCCTGAACTCCGCGACGTCGCCGCTCGCGCGCGCAAGCTCGGTCAAGGATCCGGTATAAGCGCCCGTCCGGCTTTTCTCCAGCTCCTCGATGCGCGCCAGAACCAGGAGAGAGTCGCGGGCCTGGGAAAGAATCACCACGTCCTGGCGCGTCGCGAGCCTCGCGGAGGACCTCATCGCCATGGCGACGAGGCCGAAGAGAAGCCCCATCGCGACGAGGAACAAAAGCCGTGCGGCGCCGGGGCTCCGGCGCCGCACGGAGACGACGACGGTCCCCGCCGCGAGATCGTGCAGGGCGCGCGATGACGGATGCGCCAGGGCGATCACGAAGCCGTAGTTGAAAAAGGGCGTCCCCACGAGGTACATCACGGCGCGCACGACGGCGCGGCCTATGCCGAGTTTTGTCCCTTGGGTCGTGACGACGCGAAGGCCCATGAGCCCTTTCCCGACGGTGGCGCCCGTCCAGTTGCCCGCGACTTGGTAGAGAAAGTAAAGTCCGATCCACGCCGCCGCCGCGCGGCCCACGAAGTCGAAGGGGATCACCGCGAAGCCGATGCGCGCGGTCTTGATGAGGAGCGTCAGGATGAACCCGGCCGCGAAGGGCGTGAAATCGAGGACATAGGCGATGAATCGGTCGTGGATGGCCGCAAGCGGGATCTCGACGGGAGGCTGCGGCCCCCCGGCCCCGGCGGCGGGAATGTTGGCCATGCAGCAAGTATACAGAGTCTCGCGAAGCGGCCGCCACCGCGCCAGGGCGGCAAGGCGAGTCCTCCGTATGATATCCTAAGGGGGTTGCGTCACAATCATATGAGTGATTTGGCCGGGCGAGCGGCCCTTTCAGCCACCCTCATCATCTCCGCGGCGATCCCGGCTTTCGCCGCCGCCTCGTCGCCTCCCCTGCCCTCGACCGCCCCGGCCTTCGCCCTTGTCGCGCCGGGCGATCTGCCCGATTTCTCGGATTCCCTGAACTCCAAAAAGCAGTTGGCCGTCGCCTTGAAGCGCGCCATCGACTACTTGAAGCGCGCCCCCCAGCCGCGCGCGATCCCCTTCGCGGGCCGCGACGTCACGCCGGGCCTCTTGGCCTCTTCGGCGGAGCGCCTGCTTAAAATTCTCGGCTCCGCGAAGGACCCCAAGTCCTTCGCCTCCGCGGTGAAGCGAGACTTCGACGTCTACGCCTCCCCCGGCTTGGACGGCCGCGGCGACGTCATCTTCTCCGCCTACTACGAACCCGTGCTCGAGGCGAGCCTCAAGCGCTCTTCGAATTACCGCTGGCCCATCTACCGCAAGCCCCGCAACCTCGTCGAGGCGGATCTCGGCTTCTTCGACAAGAAATGGTCCGGAACGACTCTCGTCGGCCGGGTCCAGAAGGGCCGCCTCATCCCCTACTTTTCCCGCCGGGACATCGACGTGAGGAAGGCCCTTGCCGGCAAGGGCCTTGAGATCGCCTGGCTCAAGGACCGCTTCGACATCCTGGATCTGCACGTCGAGGGCTCGGGGATCTTGAGATTTCCCAGCGGACGCGAGAAGCTCGTCAACTACGGCGGGACGAACGACCTCCCCTACCGCTCGATCGGGCTCATGCTGGTCAAGACCGGCGCCTTCTCGAAAGACGAGATCTCGGCGGACAAGGTCAAGGACTATCTGCGCTCGCACTCCGAGGCCGCGGACTGGATCCTGGAGCAGAACCCCCGCTATGTCTTCTTCAACATGACCGCGCTCCCCAAAGGAGGCGAGGCCCACGGGACGGCGGGCGAGATGCTGGTGCCGGGCCGCTCGGCGGCGGTGGACCCGAGTGTCATCCCCTTGGGCGCCCTTCTCTATTTCTCCGCGCCCTCGCCGCGCGTCGACGAGTCGGGCTCCCTTCTCGGGCAATACCCGACCTCGCGCTTCGCGGCGGCCCTCGACACCGGGGGCGCGATCAAGGGTCCGGGCCGCGTCGACATCTACGTGGGCCACGGCCAACGCGCCCGGATGATCGCCCACAACCAATGGAGCCACGGCAAGCTCTACGTGCTCCTTCGCAAGCCCCCCGCCCCGGACCGATGATGCTCGGCCTCCGGCACGTCGCGCTCAAGGTCCGCGATTTGGAGAAGGCCGAGGCTTTTTACACGGAGGCCCTCGGCTACAGAATCGACTGGAAGCCGGATGAGGACAACGTCTATCTCAGTTCCGGGATGGACAACATCGCCTTGCATCGCGACGCCGCCGCGGCGCGGCCCGAGCTCGACCATATCGGGATCGCGCTCGACTCCGCCTCCGAGGTCGACCGCTGGGCCGAACGCCTCAAAAGCGCGGGATTCGCCATCAAAAAAGGGCCCCGGACCCACCGGGACGGCTCGCGCTCGTTTTATATGGAGGACCCGGCCGGGGTCCTCGTCCAATTCCTGCATCATCCGGGTCTTAAAAAATAGGAGGCTGCCTCGTGAAAACCGCGAAAACCAAACTTCCGTTCGCCGCTCTGGCCCTTGGCGCCCTTGGCCTTCAAGCCCTCGCGGGGCCCGTCTACAAAAAACCCGGGCCGGATGTCCCGAACGATTTCTCGCCGCGCTGGATCTACCGGAAGGATGCCCCGGCGGTCGTCCTCATCATGTGCCTCAACTCAAGGGGCTCGGGAGAGCTTGGGAGCGGCAGCATCGTCAACGCCGACGGCCGCGTCGTCACGAACGCCCACGTCATCTTCAACAAGGACGCGGGGGCTCCCTACTCGACGATCAACGTCTACCTCAAGCCCGCCAAGCTCACCGGCGACCCGCACAAGGATCTTGTCCACCCCTACCCCGCGACGGTCGTTCACTATGACCGCGACCTCGACTTGGCGCTGCTCCAGATGCGGAACCCCCCGCCGGGCCTTTCGGTGATGCCCTTCGGCGATTCCTCCAAGATCAGCCTGGGAGACCGTGTCGCCGCGATCGGCCACCCCGAGGAAGGCGGGCTCTGGACGCTGACGACCGGGGTCGTGAGCACCGTGCTTGCGAACCTGGATGGCGTCCAAGGGAAAAACGTCTTCCAGACCGACGCCTCGATCAACCGCGGAAACTCCGGCGGCCCGCTTATCGACCGCGACGGCGCCATGATCGGCATCAACACCGCCATGGCGAGGAAGGCCCCCGACGGCCTTGCCATCACGAGCGTCAATTTTTCAATCAAGTCCTCGGTGGTCAAGCGCTGGCTTGCGGCCGCCGCGCCGAGCCTCGCCTATGTCGACATGGAGGGCTCACCCTCGGCGGATCAAGCAAGCCAGTTGGCCGCCGCCCAGGCCCCGGGCGCCCCTTCCTCCCAGGACGCCCCCGCGGCGGCCGCCGCCCAGCCGCCGGCCCTGG
>JAJYFI010000185.1 GCA_021790955.1 bacterium
TTCCCGGCGCCTCCCGTCTTATCGCTCGCTACCGGCTGCCGCTTTCTGAAATGATCGTAAATTTCTATGATAGGCTTAAGTCGGCCTCTCGCGGTTACGCTTCCCTTGATTACACCCCCGCAGGTTTCCAGGCGTCGGATCTGGTCAAGCTCGAGATTCTCGTCCATGGCAAACCGGTGGACGCCCTAAGCCACATCGCCCATCGCTCGCGGGCCCCGTTCGTCGCCCGGGCGCTTTGCGCGAAGCTCAAGGAACTCATCTCCCGGCAGAATTTCGAAGTAGCGGTCCAGGCCCGCGTCGAGGGACGCATCATCGCCCGGGAAACGATCGCCGCCAAGCGCAAAGACGTCCTCGCCAAGTGTTACGGCGGCGACATCACGCGCAAACGCAAACTATTGGAGCGCCAGAAAGAGGGCAAGAAGAAGGCGAAATTCCTGGGAGCCGTCGAGGTCCCCCAGGAAGCCTTTCTGGCCATGCTGAAGCTTGAAGGAGTCTGACAAGGGAGCCCTATCCACATGAGCATCGAATACGCGATTCTCTTTCTTGCCGTCCTCTTCGGCGCCTACGTCTGGGCGGGACGCGCCTTGAACGCGCGCGGCGCCTGGAGCCGGCCGATCGCCCTCCAGGCATGGCACGGCGTCTTTTGCGCCCTGGCCGGCTTCGCGGCGGCCTTCATCGGCCTCAAGTGGCTCGAAAACAACAGCCAAGCCCCCGCCATTCCGGGGGCCTGGTCCGCGCGGGAAATTTTCTGGGGCCTCGCGGCGGCGCTTGCCTCGGCCGCGCTCGGCTTTTGGCGGGCCCGCAAGTCGCGACGAGAGTCCCCCTCTCACCAGACGGACTTCCTCGACAACGACATGGAGTGGGCCGAAACGGTTTTTTCGGCCGGGCTCATGGCCTCGGTGCTGATGATTTTTTTCCTTCAGGCCTTCAAGATCCCGTCGAGCTCGATGGAAAGGACTCTCCTCATCGGCGACCATCTTTTCGTCAACAAATTCCTCTACGGCCTGCGCGTGCCCGTGAGCGGCAAGCGGATTCTCCCCTTGAAGCGCGTCTCACGCGGCGACATCGCGGTCTTTCAATTTCCCGATCCCAATCCCAAGGCCGTCCATTGCGGATCCGTCCAAGTGGGCCGCGCCTTCATCAAGCGCGTGATCGGGCTTCCCGGGGAGACGGTCGCGGTCCAGGACGGCCTTGTCTACGTCAACGGCAAGCGCCTGGAGCCGGAACCCTATGCCGTCTACTCCGCCGCGATGCGCTTTCCCAAGCCTGACGCCCCGCCGCCCCCCGCGCTCTACCAGAAGCTTTGGGAAAACCACGAGCTCGACCAGCGGCTGGGGAACGCCGAGCGCGACTTCTTCGGCCCGGTCAAGGTGCCGCCAGGCTCCTATTTCCTCATGGGCGACAACCGCGACCGTTCTTGCGACTCGCGCTACTGGGGCCCAGTGCCTCTTAAGGACATCGAGGGAAAGGCCTGGTTCATTTACTGGCCGCTGGGACGGTCGGGCGTCGCCCGCTAAAAGAAGAGAGTGAGGGTCGAAGGAGGAAGAAGGAGGGCCGGGATCTTCTTTATTTTCCCGCTGGCGTCGTCCTTCTTCCTCCTTTTTCCCTCGACCTCGCCGGCGGCGGCCGCCGAGGCTCCCAGGCCTCTCGTCCTCGTCGCGCCCTACGCGGGCGTCATCAGCCCCGCTTCCCGCGAGTACCTCGTCGACGCGATGGATTCGGCCGAGCGCCGCGGCGCCGCGGCGCTCGTCATCGAGTTGGACACCCCGGGCGGCCTCGACGCCTCCATGCGTGATATCGTGCGGCGGGAACTTTCCTCCACCGTCCCCGTCATCGTCTACGTGCACCCGGCCGGGGCCCGCGCGGCTTCGGCGGGCGTTTTCATCACCATGGCCGCCGACATCGCGGCGATGACTCCCGGCACCAACATCGGCGCCGCCCATCCGGTGGAACTGGCCCCCGAGGGCCTGGGCGGCGCCAAACCCCGGGAGAAGACGGCGGGCCGCGACATTCTCGAAGAAAAGATCACCAACGACGCCATGGCCTACCTCCGGGCCATCGCCGCCAAGCGCGGACGCAACGCCCGCTGGGCCAGGTTCGTCGTCGCGCAAAGCACCTCCGTGACGGCCGCGGAAGCCCTCAGCCTGGGCGTCATCGACGTCGTCGCGGACGATCTCAAAGACCTGCTCAGAGCCGCCGACGGGCGAAGGGTCGCGGGGCGGGCGAAGCCCCTCGACCTGAAGAACGCCCGACTCGTCTTCCTCGAGATGAGCCGCCGCCAGAAGATGCTCGCCGGCCTCTCCGACCCGAACGTGGCCGCCATCCTCATGACGCTGGGCGTGACGGGACTCATGATCGAGCTCTACAGCCCGGGCCTCATTCTCCCGGGCATCGCGGGGGCGGTCTGCCTTCTCCTGGGCTTTTATTCCTTCGAGGTGTTTTCCGCGGGCCACGCGGGCTTCCTTCTCGTGGTTTTGGGGCTGCTTTTGTTTCTGCTCGAGCTCAAGGTCCCGAGCTACGGGCTCCTGACCGCGGGGGGGCTCTCATCCGTCGCGGCCGGAGGCCTTCTTCTTCTTCGAGGAGCGCCCGGCGCCTCCCGCGCCTCGATGGCGGACTTCGTCCTCGCGCTGGTCTTTCTCGCGGGCGTCGCCGCGGCCGTCTTGGCGGCGGCCCGCAGGACGCTGTCGCGGCGCTCCGTTTCCGGGGCCGAGGGCTTGGTCGGCGCCGACGGCACGGCCCTCACGCCCCTCTCCCCCGAGGGCAAGGTCCTTGTTCAAGGCGAATCCTGGAAAGCGCTGAGCCTGGACGGGGATATCCTCGAAGGCGCCCGCGTCGAGGTCGTCGCCGTCGAGGGATTGACGCTCAAGGTCCGCAAAAAGGTTCCCTGACCCATGCGCATTCTGGTCTTCGGAGGCGCCTTCGATCCCCCCCACAAAGCCCATTTGGCCCTCCTGCGGGCGGCCGTCCGCAGAATCAAGCCCGACAAGGTTCTCGTCGTGCCGGCTTGGCGGTCCCCCTTGAAGGCGGAGGCTCGCGCCCCCGCCGCCGAGCGGGTCCGGCTGGTGGAGGAGGGGCTCATCAAGCCTTTGCGAGGCCTCCTGGGCAGGCGCCTCGCGATCGACGAGTCGGAGCTGCGCTCCCAAAGGGCGGTCTACACGATTGAGACGCTCAAGCGCCTCAAGAGACTCCACGAAAACGCGGAGCTCCACGTCCTCATCGGCTCGGACAACGCCGCGTCCTTTCATTCGTGGAAGGCGCCCGCGCGCCTGCGCGAATCCGCGACCTGGTGGACGGCGCGAAGGCCCGGCGTCAGAGGAAGGATTCCCGTCTTTTTCAGGACGCTCTCCGACAAGATGCCCGATGTCGCCTCCAAGGAGATCCGCACGCGGCTTCTTCTGGGCGAGGACGCTTCGCGCTGGCTTTCGGCCCCTGTCGCCCGGCGCATCCGCCGGCTGGGCCTCTACGGCTGCCGCTGCCGCGACCGGCTTTCCGCCCTCCTTCCCGCGCCTCGTTTGCGCCACACGCTCGCGGTCGCGGAGCTGGCTCGGCGGCTGGCCGCGCGATGGGGGATCGACGAGGAAAAAGCGGCCCTCGCGGGACTTCTCCACGACCTTGGTCGCTCGGTTTCCGCCGCGAGGCTGCCGGCCCTCGTGAAACGTCGGCGCCTCGACGTGCCCGCCGCCGCCTTGACCCTCCGGCGCTCTCCCCTGCTGGCCCACGCGCACTTAAGCGCACGCTGGGCCCGGGAGCGCTTCGGGGTGACGGACCCCGACGTCCTGCGGGCCATCCGACGCCATACGCTGGGCGCGGCGGAGGCCTCCGCGATGTCCGGACTCGACAAGGCGCTCTATGTCGCCGACTCCGCCTCAGGCGACCGCCGCTACCGCGGGGTCGAGGCCCTCCGCG
>JAJYFI010000186.1 GCA_021790955.1 bacterium
GCGTTGCCGGAATTGTCTCCCAGCATCG
This sequence comes from bacterium, assembly GCA_021790955.1. Taxonomy (GTDB): domain Bacteria; phylum Elusimicrobiota; class Elusimicrobia; order UBA1565; family UBA9628; genus JAJZAK01. The sequence goes on from JAJYFI010000186.1 coordinate 29, forward strand.
TGATCTTGAGGGCGTTTTTCTGGGAGAAGTCGATGCCCTGGGTCGAAAAGACGTAGACGACCGAGGCTTGGTTGGAGGCCTGGGGGTTCGAAAAATTGTAGTTGATGTCGAGGACCGCCTGGGTCTGCTGGGGAGTGGCCGAAGCCGAGGGGTTGATGGCGAGGATCGGGTCGTATTCGTTGCCCCAGGTCAGAAGAGTCGGGTCCGTGACGTTGTAGCTCGACTCGTTCTGGCTGAAGCCGCCGTAGCCGGTGCCCTGGTAGAGCGGATTGATCGTCGTCCCGGAAGGGACGATGGGGTTGGCCGCGATGTTCCAGTTGGTCCAAAGGAGGTTCGCGATCGTGTCCTGGCCGATCCCCTCCATGTTGTCGATGATGGCGACGGAGTTGAGATTCGGGGTGTAGCGGCTCTGCGCCGCCTCGAGGGAGAGGTCCTTGAGCTGGAGGTAATGGCCCAAGAGGTCGATGTTCTGGAGTTTGATCGTCCCGTCGTAGTCGAGGATGCTGCCGGCGATGGCCGTGATTTGCGGGGCCGTGGGAGACTGGTTGCCCGCCTGGTAGAGGACGGTCGAGCCGACGCTGAAATGGTCGTTGAATTTGTAGTCGAGAGCGCCGCCCAGGACGGCGACGTTGGAGAGCCCGACGCCGGGCTCGACCTCGTAGCTGATGTCGAGCACCGAGGTCGGGCCGATCATGTTGGGATTGAAGAAGGTGATGAAGCCCGAGGTGTAGTCGATGAAATAGTCGACGTTGCGCGTCAGCTTGCGTCCGTCCAAGAGCACGACGTCGCTCAGGGGCGCGATATTGGGGTCGAGCAGGAAGGTCTTGAGGCGGAAGCTGTACTCGACGTGGATGATGTATTTCGAGACCGGGGTCTGGGCGTAGATTTGGGGGTCGATCTCCGAGGCCCCGTTGACCTGGACCTGGAAGGGCTGCTGGAGCTGGAAGAGCCCGTCCGGGAAGTCCACCGCGATCGTCTGGGGGTATTCCTCGGGCGGGTCCAAGCTCGGGCCGATGATCTGGCGGTTTTGATTGAGCACCTGGATGAAGAAGTTGCCCTGGCCGTTGTCGGGGATGATTTGGGCCTGGCCCAGAAAGTACCACGTCTTCATTTCCCGGTCCCAGCCGACCTGGGTGGCCGTGGAAATGGGGTTGCCGTAGGGGTTGTCGGCGATGGGGACGTCGGAGGGCGTCTTGATAAGGCGGGGATTGCCGTCGCCGCCCAGTTGGTAAGGGTTGCTCGACGACGTCTCGACCGAGAGCCTGTTGCCCGTCGCGTCGACGAAGTCGACCGCGATGGCGTAGCCCGGCTGGGTGGGCGCCCGGAGCTTGAGGATGCCGTGGACGTAGTCGATCGTGTAATCGACGCCCTCGGCAAGCTGGGTGAAGGTGCTCGCGACCACGGCCCCCGTGGAGGTGATGTCCTCCGCGGTGAGAAAGACGTTGTTCGTGTTGAGGGTCTGCGGCAGCAGGGTCGCCAGGTAGACCTTTTCCGAACCGGAGAGGAGGGGGAGGCGCGCCGGGCTTGCGAAGGTCAGGTCGTAGTATTGCCGGCGCAGGTAGGAGATGTCGGAGATGTCCGTCTGGACGAATTGGGTGTTGCCGATGAATTGCTTCATCTTGTTCGTTCCCAGTTGGCGGCTCGCGATGAAGACGCCGTGGAGGCCGTGGTACTTCACGTGCCCGCTGATGCCGAAGAGCTGCTTGTCGTAGGAGAGAAACTCCGTCGGCGGCAGCGCCAGATCGATGTCGCCGAAGGAGACGTTCTGGACCGTCTCGTCGGGCTTGCCGTTGTAGAGCACGGAGACGTCGTCGTGATGGGCCTGGGCGTCGTTGTAGTCGACGTTGACCGAGATGCGGGGGCCGACCTTGCCTTGCATCCGCAGTTGGAGCTGCTGGGTGATGTTGAGAGAGGTCGCCGTCTGGGGGGCTCCGGTGAGGGTCTGCGAGTGGAGGAATTTTTTCTCGCTGTAGGCGACGCCGATCGTCTTGCGCCCCATGACGGAGAGGCTGGTCCCGTAGTCGGGCAGCTCGAATTCCGGCGGCGGCGGCTTGACGACCGCGAGGACGGCGGTGGAGATGCCGATATTCTCCTCGATCGTTTCGATGACGCCCTCTTTGGGCTGCTGGCCCGTCTCCATGTCGTCGCGGGCCTTGTCCCAAGCTTTCCGGCTGAAGGCGAAGGGCTTGAAGTTCTCCTCGAACTGCAGGAAGTCCGGGACGGCCTGCGCCGCGGGAGCGGTCGATGCCGGAGGCGCGGTGAGGATATAGCGGGGATTGGGGCGGTCGAGGAGGAGGAAGGGGCCGGCGGATTCAAGCAGCAGCGACGGGTCGCCGTCGTCAGCGGCGGGGGCCGCGAGCGCGGCGGTGGAGACGTCGGCCGCGAAGAGGAGCCGGGGGACGCGCGCCGGCGCGCATAAGATCAAAAAGAATACGGGGAGAAGGCGCCGCAGGTGTCGCAACTAGTTGTCCTTGTCGTAGCGGGGCGCCAGCCCCCCTCTCGCGCGCGCGTCTAAGAGAGTAAGGGGGGCGTATTGCGCTGTCAAGACTGGGAGTCCTGGGGGCCGGCGGGGCGAAAGAAAGCCATGGCCCGCCCGAGGGCGGCCATGGCTCTGCGAACGGCATCCGGCGTCCAAGCGCCGGGACGCTTCGAGAGGCATCCTCGTTTCGGCAGCCGGACGCTCCCCGCCGGGGAGTCTCGGTTTTGCGCCCCCGCCTCGCGGCGGGTTTGCCTTTTTCGTCCTGCCTCAATAACTCGCCCGGGCGGCCATTCCAACCCCGTTCGCGCCCGGGCTCGAGACAAGCGATCATGAGTATAAGTCTCAGATTTAAAAAGTCAAGGGAGTTGTTGACAAAAATGCGAAATTTGCGAACTCGCCAAGGGTGCGCTAGCGGCTAAGGCAGCGGCTTATGCGGCGGATCGTAGGGACAAAACTGGTGACACCATACGGATTTTGATATCGAAGCAATCGTAATCCGTATGGTGTCACCAGTTTTTCGGAAACAGGCCCGCGAGGGCCTCGGACCAAGCCGAGATCATGCGGGCCAAGCTGAAGCGGGCGAGGATCGTCCGACGGGCGGCGATCCCCCACTGCCTCGCTTCTCTAGGATGCGCGCGGGCGCGCGCGATCGCCGAGGCTAAAGCTTCGGGGTCTTCCGGGGAAAGCAGCAGGCCGTCGAGGCCGTCCGTGACGACGTCCGCCACCCCGTCCACCCGGGTCGCGATGACGGGGAGGCCCAAAGACATCGCCTCGAGGAGAGCGTTGGGGAGGCCTTCCCATCGAGATGGCAGGACGAAGGCGTCGAAGCCGCAATACCAGGTTTTGGGATCTCCCTGCTCGCCAAGCAACCGGACGCGGTCTTCAAGCCCGAGTTCCCGGATGAGCGATTCCAAACGGCGGCGTTCCCCCCCCTCTCCCAGGATAGCCACGCGGACGTCCGCTCCGCCTTGGGCCAGGAGGGACGCGGCGCGCAGGAGCGTGGCGTGATCCTTCTGTTTGTCGAGGCGTCCGGCGGCGCCCACGAGGTAGGCGCCTTCGCGAAGGCCGAGCTCGGCTCGGGCCCTTCGGCGCAGGCTCTTGTCGGGCGCCCAGTAGGCGGCGTCGACGCCGTTTGGAACGCTTCTGACGCGATGCGGGGCGTATCCCAGGCGCTCGACAAGATAGCGGCGGCTGGACTCGCATTCGGCGACAAGAAGATCATCCGCCCCGCGAAGGAGGCCGTCGATCACGAGGGAGAGCGGGCCGCGGCTGCGGTAGCTCACCCGGGGCGAGCTGACGAGCCTGAAGGGCGCGCCCGAGAGCTTCTTGGCGAGCCGTGAAAGCTCGATCGCCTGGTACATGAAGGCGACGACGAGATCGGGCTTGTCCGCGCGC
>JAJYFI010000187.1 GCA_021790955.1 bacterium
CCAAGGCGGCCTCTTCGCAAGCTGCGCCTCAGGAATCCTCGCAGTGAGCCCCGTCGCGCTGCCGGTCTTGATGTATCACCGCGTCGGCATCCCGCCCGAGGGCTCCAAGCTCGCTGATCTATGGGTCTCCCCGGAGGAACTCTCCCGGCAGCTGGCCTATTTGAAATCCGGCGGATGGTCTACGATCCTCTTCTCCGAGCTTCAAAAAGCCCTGGCGGGAAAGGGCTCTCTTCCCTCCAAGCCAATCCTCCTCACCTTCGACGACGGCTACGCCAACAACTTCGACTTCGCCTTCCCTGTCCTTAAGGAGTTCGGAGCCAAGGCCGGAATTTTTCTGATCCACGAGACTCTGGGCCGCCACAACGCCTGGCACGACCCCGCAGGGGAGCCCTGGATCCCAATGCTGAGACTCGAGCAGGCCCGCGAGATGCAGGAGTCGGGGCTCGTCGAATTCGGCTCGCACACCATGCGTCACCCGCGGCTCACGCGGGTTCCCTCCGATGAGGCTCGCTGGGAGATCGAGGAAAGCCGCCGCCAGATCGAGAAGGGCCTGGGGCGCGAGGTCCGCGCCTTCGCCTACCCCTACGGGGCGGGAGCCAAGGACGAGAAGCTGCGCGCCATGGTCCGCGACGCCGGCTACGCATTCGATTTCAGCACACGCCCCGGGATCACGAGGCTTCCCTGGACCTTCGAAGGAGGAGCCTTTCGGCGCATCTTCGTCCCCGGGGGCTCCCCGCTTTGGCGCTTCAAGCTTTCCTTGGCGCTGGCTCCGTGGAGACGATGAAGAAGATCCTCGTCATGCAACTGAGGCATGCCGGCGATGTCCTGTTGACGCTCCCGGCCTTGAAACTCCTGCGTCGGGGATTTCCCGACGCCATGATCGACTTCCTCGTCGACGCCCCCCACGACCAGGCGCTCCTTAACACCCCCGACGTCGACAACGTCATCGTCTACGACCGATCGAGCGCCCTCGGGATGCTTGCCGCCGCCCGCCGCAAGGGCTACGACTGCACGATCGATTACCTGGGGACTCCCCGCACCGCGATTCTGGGCGCGGCCACGGGAGCGGACGTGCGCGCGGGCTACGCGCGTGTCTTTCATCGCTGGGCCTATAACCGACTGTATAAGGCGCCCCCGGGATCACGGTACGTCGCGGTGGAAAAAATGGATCTCCTCACCCAGCTTTTCGGGTTGCCCATGGGGCCCATCGAGTTCGACATCCGGATACCGCAGGCCGCCCGCGACCGGGCCCGGGGGTTTCTGGCGCCGGCGCTCGCCGCCGGCCGCCCGCTCGTCACCGTCGCGCCGGGCTCCCAGCGCCACTTCAACCGCTGGTTTCCCGACCGCTACGCCCCCCTCATCGACTGGCTTCAGGATGAATTCGGCGCGGCGGCCGTTCTTCTCTGGGCTCCAAAGGAAAAGCCGCTGGTGGATGCGATCGCGTCCCTCTGCCGGCGGCGGCCTCTCGTGAGCCCCGGAACGGCGGGGCTCGCGGACGTGGCGGCCTTCCTCGAATTGGCGGACCTGCACGTGGGAGCAGACAACGGCGGCAAGCACGTGGCGACGGCGGCGGGCGCCCCCACCTTCACGATCTACGGGCCTCACGACCCCGTCAGCTGGACCCACCCCGACCGCGCGCGACACCGCTATATCAAGACCGACGCCTGCCTCTGCGAACACGACGTCCGCCGCAAGCACGCCTGCCGGGAGCTCGCCTGCCTTCGGGCGGTCGCCGTCGAGGACGTGAAGCGCTCCGTCGGAGTCTTTTTATCGGAGATTCTCGCTCGCAAGACGGCAAGGAATATCTCATGAGAGACGCCGCGGCAACGCGAGAACGCCTCCTTAGAAAACCCTGGGGAAGGCTCTCGCTGGGCCTGCTCTCCTTTTTTTACGGTCTCGGGGTCTTCCTGCGCCGTCTCCTCTACCGCGCGGGCGTCCTGCGCTCGCTCAAGCTCAAGGCGCGGGTGGTCTCGATCGGCAATCTCACGGCGGGCGGGACGGGGAAAACCCCCACGGTCCTGCTCGCGGCCGCGACGCTCAAGAAACGCGGGGCTCAGATCGCGATCCTGAGCCGCGGCTACGGAGGCAAGGGCTCCGGCCAGGCGGTCATGACCCTGCTCGACGGCTCCGAAGGCCCTTCGGCCGAGGAGTGCGGCGACGAGCCCTGGATGATGCATCAGACCCTGAAGGGCCAGGACATACCCATCCTGGTCGCCAAAGACCGTTCGAAGGCCGGGGAGCTCGCGGTCACCTTCTACCACTCCGAGGTCATCATCCTCGACGACGGCTTCCAGCACTTCAAGCTCGACCGAGACCTCGACATCGTCCTGGTCAATGCCATGCAGCCCTTCGGCGACGGCCATCTGCTTCCTTTGGGCTTTCTCCGCGAGCCCCGCCGGGCGCTGCGCCGGGCCGACATGATCCTTCTCACGCACGCCGACCTCGCCCATAAAAGCCGGCTGGATTCGATCGAAGCCGAGATCAAAGCGATCAACCCGCGCGCCCCGATCCTGCACGCAAGCCACAAGGCGGATTTTTTGATGGACTTGAGGAACGGGAAGAAATCTCCCCCTTCGGAACTCGCGGGCCGAAAGATCGTCTCCTTCTGCGGGATCGCCGAACCCGAATCGTTCGAAGCGACTCTTGTCGAACTTGACGCGAAAATCACCCAGAAATGGCGCTATCCGGATCACCATCCCTTCACGGCCCGCGAGATCCAGTCGCTCCAGCACTTGCGCAACGGCCTGCCTGTCGTCACCACGATGAAGGATTTCACCCGATTCCCCGCGGGCTGGGCGGACATCCTTGACGGCGACGTCTACGCCCTGGGGATCAAGCTCCATCTCTCGAAGGGCCGCGAAGCCTGGCAGTCGGCCTTCGAGGCCCTCTCCCCATCGAAATGAGAATTCTCCTGATGGCGATCGCGGCGGCGAGCGCCGCCGGCCTTGACGTCTTCGACGTCTCGAAGCTTCCGGCGAACGTCGACTCGCTCATGACGGGGCCCGCGGCGCCTTCCAAGCTCTTCAAGCGCCTGCCGGTCTTTCCGGAGCGGCTCACGTATCAAATCTTCCTGGGCGTGGTCCCGGTGGGCCAGGCGACGCTGGAGGCGGAGCGGCTCGTGAACTTCAACGGCCGACCCGCCTACCACATCGTCTCGAGAGCGGAGTCGAACCGGTTCTGCGACGCCTTCTACAAGGTGCGCGATCTCAACGAATCCTGGATCGACGCACGCCGCCTCTCGTCCCTCGGCTACTCCAAAAATCTCCGCGAAGGGCGGTTCTTCCGCGACGAATGGGCCGTCTACGATTTGAACAAGCGCCGCTTCGTGGCCCGGCTCACGAACCGGGATGCCGCCTACAAGGTCTTCCGGGGGACCATCCCGGCGAATGTCCAGGACATCCTCTCAAGCCTCTACTACATCCGGGCCCAGAAGCTGGAGCCGGGCCATCCTGTCACTCTGGACGTCAACACGAAGGAAAACTGGCCGCTGGTAGTTCGCGTTCTGGGACGTCGCAAAATCAGGACCCCGGCCGGGACGTGGCGCACCCTCCTCGTCGAACCGGGGCTTCGCGACCGCGAAGGAATCTTCGTCCAAAAGGGCCGCAAGCTCCGCGTCTGGCTTACCGACGACGACCGAAAAATTCCCGTACGCATGTCGGTCCAGCTCTTTTTCGGCCACGTGACGGCGCAATTGATGCCTCCCAAACCTTAAACTATGGGGGTCAGGTCTCAACATTCAACAGAAAGCGTCAAAGAGCCGACCTATGCGCAAGAGAGCGTATCGGGATATATTGAATGTTGAGACCTGACCCCATTTCGTATAATTTATCGAGGATGTCCAAGCCTGAGCGGCTTCTTCAGCTCCTGC
>JAJYFI010000011.1 GCA_021790955.1 bacterium
GGGTGGTGCGACGCGGAAATGCCTTCATCATGGCCAGCAGGCCTTCGGGCAACTGGGCCTGTTCGGCAATGGAGAGCCGGAGTGACTCAAGCTCATCGCGTTTGGGAAGGCGGGCGTTCCAGAGGAGGAAAACCACTTCCTCAAAATCGTTGACCGCCCGCACGCACTCCGGTTGCCAAGCTATCGACTGGAAACTAAATATTTTATTTTCCTGCAACGGAGTTGTCAAACGGGGGGCCAGGCGGCGGTAGGCGTCGGCGGTGGAAACGTGGACGGCGGGGGCGAGCAGGATGCCGGAGCGCGGGGGAAGGTCGGGGAGCGGGAAAAGCTCGTCGCCGCCAACTGGGTTGAGAAGCTTGGCGCCCATCGCATCACGCTGACGCTGCGCCTCATCAACAACGCCGCCCGCGTCCTGTTCCTCGTGACGGGGCCCGACAAGGCCAAGGCTCTTGAGTCCGTGCTCCGGGGCCCTTGGCGGCCGGCGGAACTTCCGGCCCAGGCCGTGCGCCCGACCGCGGGGGGGCTCCTATGGCTCGCCGACGCGGCGGCGGCTTCTTCGTTTGGCCGGGGCGGCGAGCCTCGCGCCTGATCGTCCCGCGAGGCTCGCCGCCGGCCTGGCCTTCTCAGCGCGTCACCAAGACCGACTCGCGCACCCTGACGCCGCCGGCCATCGTCGTGCGCTGCTCCGGCGTGAAGAAGGTATAGGGATAAACGCCCGCGAGGCGCCCCACCTCGTCGAGGCGGCGCTTCTGCTCAAGCGGTATCTCGAACTCGAGCGAGGCCAGGAGATCCCCCAGCTGGCCCGTCTCGGTCGCTCCGATGATGGTCGAGTCCACCTGCGGCTGGGAGCTGACCCAATTGATCGCGACCTGGGCGGGGGAGCGGTGAAGCTCGCCTGCGACCTCCTGGAGGACGCGCAGGATGCTCCATTCCTTGTCGGAGAAGCGCGGGGTGAGGAGATTCCCCTGGTCCTGCATGACCTGGATGCGCCCTTTGCCGGTGACGCCGACGCCCGAGCGCTGGTATTTCCCCGTGAGAAAGCCTCCGGCCAGCGGGCTCCAAGCGCAGATCCCCATCCCGAGGTGACGGGCCGTGGGGATGTGCTCGCGCTCGATGTCCCTCTCAACGAGAGAATATTCCATCTGCATCGAACAAAGCCTCTCCCAGCCCCGCCATTGGGCCAAGGTCTGCGCCCGCGCGGCGTACCAGGCGGGGGTGTTGCTGAAGCCGATATAGCGGACCTTGCCGAAATGGACCAGATTGTCCATGGTGGACATGACTTCCTCGACATGGGTCGCCGTGTCCCAGGCTTGGAGCCAGTAGAGATCGATGTAATCGGTCTGCAGCCGGCGAAGCGAGGCGTCGATCGAGGCCATGATGTGCTTGCGTCCGTTGCCGCCGCCATTGGGGTCCCCGGGCGAGGTGTTGAAGGAGAATTTGCTCGCGAGCACGACGCGTTCGCGACGGCCCTGCTCCTTGAGGAACCGACCCACGATCTCCTCGCTTTTGCTGTTGGTGTAGTTGTCGGCAGTGTCGATGAAGTTGCCGCCCGCGTCCAGATAGCGAGAGAGCATTTGCCGCGCCGTGTTTTCGTCGCAACCCCAGCCCCACTCCGTGCCAAAGGTCATGGTGCCCAGGCAAAGGGGCGAGACCCGCAGGCCGCTTTTGCCCAGCAGCCCGCATTCCGCCAAAGACTTGTTTTCCATTGTCGTTTCCTCCTCGATCGATCGCCGCTTGAGGACCCCGACGACGTCGGGCGGCCCTTCAAGTCAGGATAGGAGGGCGCAACGATTCAGCCTTTGACGCAGATCATTGGCGCAAGGCGCAGGAGCCTGCGCGCAAGCCCCGCCCTTTCCGTCGCCTCGGCGACCGCGTCGACGTCCTTGTAGGCTCCGGGAGCCTCCTCGGCGACCCCCCGCATCGAAGGGCTTTCGATGAGGACGCCGCGCGAGGCCAGCTCCTTGACCAGCTGCGCTCCCCGCCACTGTTTGGCCGCTTGATGGCGGCTCATCGCGCGGCCCGCGCCGTGGGCGGCCGAGGCGAAGGCCGTTTTCTCGCTCTCGGCCGTGCCGAGAAGGATGTGGGAAGCCGTTCCCATCGTCCCTCCGATGAGCACCGGCTGGCCAAAGGGGCGCAGGGCCTCCGGGAGCTCGGGCCTTCCGGGGCCGAAGGCGCGGGTCGCCCCCTTGCGATGGACGTAGAGCGATCGCCGCCGGCCTCCCGCCTCGTGCTCCTCGAGCTTGCAGGTGTTGTGCGAGACGTCGTAGAACACGTCGAGGCTCGCCTGGGGAAGGACCTCGGCGAAGGCGATCCGGGCGAGGTGGGTCAAAATCTGGCGATTGGCGAGGGCGCAGTTGATGGCGGCCCGCATCGCGCCCAGATAAGATTGCCCGAGAGGGGACTTGATCGGGGCGCAGGCAAGATCCCGCTCCGGGAGCGTCAAGCCGAAGCGCGGCGCCGCTTCCGCCATGCGGCTGACGAATTCGGTCCCGACCTGGTGCCCCAGCCCTCGCGAGCCGCAGTGCAAGCTCACGAGCACGTCGCCCACGGAGAAGCCCATCGCCGCCGCCGCTCGATCGTCGTAGACGAGGCTTACGCGCTGGACTTCCATGTAGTGGTTGCCGGAGCCGAGGGTGCCCATCTCGTCGCGCTGGCGTCGGCGGGCCTGGCGGCTGATCTCGGCCGGATCGGCGCCTTCCATGCGGCCGCGCTCCTCGACGCGGTCAAGGTCGTCGGGCCGCCCGAAGCCGCGGCCGACGGCCCAGCGCGCGCCGTTTTCAAGCATGCGGTCGAGTTCCCGGTCATCGAGATGAAGCGAGCCGGTGCTTCCGACGCCGGCCGGGATGGCCGCGGCGAGCGTTCGAGCCAATCGGGCGCGGACGCTTTCGATCTCAGGGACGCGAAGGCCGGTCTTCAAGGCCCGCACCCCGCAGGAGATGTCGAAGCCGACTCCTCCCGCCGAGACTACGCCCCCTTCGTCGGGATCAAAGGCCGCCACGCCGCCGATCGGGAAGCCGTAGCCCCAATGGGCGTCCGGCATGGCGTAGGCCGCCTCCACGATGCCTGGCAGGCAGGCGACGTTCGAGATTTGCTCGGCCACTTTCTCGTCCATCTCCCTGATGAGGGATTCGCCCGCGAAAATGACGGCCGGGACGCGCATGTCCCCGCGTTTGGGCATTTCCCAGGAGTAATCCGAGCGGCGGGCAAGTTTGGAGATATTCATTCTACACGTCGACGACGCACTGGACCGTCCAAAGCCCTCGTTGCCGCCACCGCCCGATGTCGAGCGCGGTGAGGGTGGCGCCCTTGGGCTCGACGGCTGGGGCGTGGCGGCGCGGGTCCGCCTTTTCCCCTTTGATAACGGCTTTGAGGCGCAGCCCGCGGCTGCGGACAGAAAAACGCGAAAACAGCATCTTGCGGGCGGACATTTCGGCGATCACCGCGTTGAGCCAGGCGACAAGGAGAAGCTCCTGGTCCGCGGCTGAGCAGGAGACCGTCACGCGTTGGACGGGCTTGACCCGCTTGGGATTGCAGACGACGGCGGTCAGCGCGAGCGCCGCCTGCTCGAATGCCTTGTCGCGGCTGGGACCGATTCCGCGGACGCCGATGTCGGCTCCGTGGGAAAAATGTTCCCAGCGGGCTTCGCGCCGTTTTGTCTTGATAGGATCCATGGCCTTGGCTTGCCGGAACACGACGGCCAAGGGGGCCGGGCCGAGGCGTCAAAAAGCCCCGCCCGGGCCCGGGCGGGGCTTTCGATGGTCCAGAAACGCTTTGTTTAGAAGTCGAAGAAGGCCGCTTCCGACGCGACGTTGTTGCAGCGTTTGCCCTTGGCGTCGGTCATCTTCGAGCGCATGTAGCCGGACTCGCCCCAAGACGTTCCCCAGCTGTTGCGCAGGATCCAGATGCCTTTGCCTGCGGGAAGATTCCCGTCCTTATCGAAGGCGGCGCCCTGGTTATCCCAGCCCACGATGTTGATCATGTGGTCCGGCTGGGCCATCACGCAGCCGTTGTAGACGCCGCTGCGATAGTCTTCCCAGTCGCCGGCGCCGGCGGCCACGACGATCGAGACGGGCTTGCCGTTCTGTGTCATGTAGGTCTCGATGTCCCGGACCGAGGGGCCCTTGCCCGGCTTGCCCATCATGTGCCAGCCCTTGATGTGGGCGGCGAGGGGGAGATTTTCTTTGCACTGGCCCGCGCCCTGGGCGTAGGGACAGGATTTCCACAGAGGCTGCCCTCCCGGGGTGACGAAGTCGTTCGCGGAGTCGAAGTCCCCGCCGTTGCAGCCGTCGGACTCCTTCGAGTTGTCGATGAGCCACTCCTGCGAGAGGCGGCCTGGGTCATTGCCCATGAGGGCGTGACCGTCCCGGTGCGTCGCCGTCAGGCTGAAGGCCCAGCAGGAGCCGCACTGGCCCTGATCCTCAATTTGGGTCAGGCGGGATCGCAGGTCCATCGTGCTCGGAATGGCCGCCTCGATGGACGACATCCCGGGCTCGGGGGTGAAGGACTGGTAGGTCGCGACGCGGTTGGGATTGGGCCGATACCCCATGGCGTGGCGCACGCCGATCGTCGAGATCTCGTAGGTCTTGTGGAAATCGACCCCGGGGGCGTTTTGGCCGGGAATCGACTTGGGGACGCCAAGCGTCCCGACGACGGCGCCGACACGAGGGCCTCCCTGGTCGAAATCGACCTTGTCCGCAGCGGCGCTCGGGGCGCCGACAGCGAAAGTCCACACTGCTATAAGTCCGATCAGATATCTGCTGAGCATCATCGCCTCCTGTTGGAGCCGTCTCTTAGTGGTCCATCCGTGCAATCGCTGCACAATAGCAAAATTGTGGGCTGCGTGATCAACACGCGCCTGAGGCTATGGTCCCAAAAATCGTTTGGGTCTTTAGGCCTAGCGGACTCGGCCTAGAAAATGCTGCTCAGCCCGGAAACGATGCTGGAGCCGAGGCTCGAGGCCCCTTGGACGAGGCTGCTTCCAAGCGACGCAGCGCCCTTCTGAATGCTACTGCCGTCGCTCTGCAAGCCGCCCCAGGCATTCCCGAAGAAGCTCGCCACGGGCTTGCCCACGGCGTTGTTCAGGGAGGCGCCGGCGTTCCCCGCCAATCCGGCGAAGAATCCGCCGATGCCCGTCGTGTCGTTCCAAAGGCCGGAGCCAAGGTTCCGGGCGCCGCTGAAAAAGCCGAGCAGGTCCTGGTAGGCGGTCGAGCCGAACCATTCGGCGTCGCCGACGACGTCTCCCGCGAGCGCGTCGAAGAAGGGGATCGCCGAGCAGATGCCGTCGGCGATGAGGCCTCCGCCGCCGCCGATGAAAATTCCCGCGAGACGGTCTTCTAATCCGGTGAGGGAGCCCACGACCGGGTTATTCCACGCGCCTAAGTTGCCGCTGGCGTAAGACGCGGCCGCCTGCTTGAACACCCCCCAGGCGGGCCCGTACTTGATTGCGTTGCCCGTCGCAACGAGCGGCGACCAGTGCGGCTCGACGTTTCCGAAATCGAACCAGTTGGTTCCGCCCGGACCGGTCGCCGAGACTTGAGAGGGAGTCTGGGGGCCGAGCCAGCCGAACGCCATGACGACGTCGGCGCCCATTTTGGAGGCGTAGGAATAAGCCCCCTGGAAGAAGCCGGCTTGGTTTTGAAGATTAAAACAATGATTGGTCGGGGCGGTGGGGTAGCCGGTCTCGACGATCCAAACTTGGCGGCCGCCGGCGACGCCGTGGGCTTGCTGGACGTCGAGGCCGATCTCGTAGGTGTTGATCGGCTGGCCGGAGATGTAGTTCGGATATTCGTCGACGCCGAGGATGTCGAGAGTCGTCCCATCCGTCACGAAGGGATTCGCGGTCCAGGGCAGGACGGTCCCGGCGGCGTCCGCCAGCCCTCCCTCGAAGCTGGTCACGGTCAAAAGCTTGCGGCCGAGCCTTCGGCCTTCCTCGTGGACCGATTGGCCCAGCGTCGTCATAAGCCGGTTCGTGAAGACGGGGTCCGCGACGGACCATTCCCTGCGGCGAGGAGGACCGAAGCCGGAGAGGGCGTCCATAGCCTGCACGTTGATCTCGTTTTCGATCTGCCAGATCCAGATCCTGTTTCCGTAGCGGCGCACGATGGCGCCGGTGACGGCGCGCATCATCGCGAGGTAATTGCCGTAGCCCAGACGATCCGGGGTGGCGGGGCCGCCGTTGTAGACGGGCAGGCTGCTCGTGTAGCCGACGCCGATCGCCGGGACGAGGATGATCCCCCGGCTCAGAAAGTTGTTGACGGCCGCGTCGAGGCCCCCGGGGACCGCCTTGATGATTTTGTCCGAATGGGTGCTCGCCCCTCCCGTCCACAGGCCGGCGTCCGCGTCGAGCTCCTCGATGAGGGCCTCCATCGCCTTAGGGTCCTTGGCGGCGGCGGACAGCTTCGAAACCATGCCGGAGTCGATCGGGTCGATGATATTTTTGGTCGCGATCTCTCCCCTGAGATATTTGGCCCCGGCCTGGGAGATAAGGGCCGCGATATTTTTTTGGCTCGAGTCGGGATCCGGGCCGAAGTGCGAGTTGCCGACGCCCGCCAGCCCTCCCTGGGAGAACCCGAGGCCCACGGGGGGCGTGAAAGTCAGGAGGGACTGATTTTGGGATGATTGCGACGAGGGCGTCGATGAATTGGCTTGCGTCGTGGGCCCGCCCTGGGCGGTATTGGTGGCATTTTTGGAGCCGGCGAAATTTGAAAGAGACGTCGGAAGCCCTCTCGATGCTCTATTAAGGAAGGGATTCGCGGATTGCAATGTCGGCTCCGGCGTCCCTCGTCCCCCGGGAGAGGCGTTCGATAATGCCGGCTGAACGCCGCCGTAGGAAAGGACCTTCGGGGTTCCTCTCAATAACGGGAGGCCGCCGGCATCTAGGGCGCGAGCATGGGCGGGAGCGGGGGGAGCCGCGACGCCCCCTAAACGCACGCTTTGCCGGCCGAGAGATTGGAGCGCTTGACGCAGGAGGTCCAAAGTTCCATAGGGATTCGCCGCCACGGAGGTCGACACCTGGACTTGGTTCGCGCCGTTCGGACCGGAGCTGGAGCTGTTTGAGTCGACGCCGAGAGCGGCGCGGGGGTCGATCCAAGAGATGACGAGGGCTTGCGCAACGCACGCGGCGAGAGCTCGGGACGGCTTCGATCGCGGCATGCGGGCAGTGTATCCCCGCTTTCATAGGGAGTCAAGAAAAAGTTCAGTAAACGAGCCGGACGGCGAGACGGCCCAAAAAGCTATCATCGATGCGTGCCTTCCGGCGACTACAAGCCGATCTCCGAGTATGGGGTCATCGGGGACCTGCGCACCGTGGCGCTCGTGGGAACGGACGGCTCCATCGACTGGTGCTGCCTGCCGCGCTTCGATTCCCCGTCTCTTTTCGCCGCCGTTCTGGATTCGCGCAAGGGCGGGCACTTTCGGATTTCGCCGGAGGGGCTCGTGGTCCGCAAGCAGATGTACCTCGACGACACCTGCGTCCTGCTGACCCGGTTTTTGACGCCGGACGGCGTCGGGGAGATTGAGGACTTCATGCCGCTCTGGAGCGGCTCCGCCGACGTGGATTCTCCCCATCAGATCGTGAGGCGGGTGCGGGTCGTGCGCGGCGGCATGCGATTCAAGGTCGATGTGCGGCCAGCCTTCGATTTTGCCCGCGCCCGGCACCGCTTGAGCCTGGTTCCCGGCGGGGCGGTCTTCGCCTGCGGCTCCGCGCGGGTGGGCCTTTCCTCGGAAATCCGGCTCCGGGCCCGGGACGGCGGCGCGACGGCGGCGTTCGCCTTGAGAGCCGGAGAGAGCGTGACGTTCCTGCTTCGATACGCGCAGCGCCACCATCCCCCGATCGTGAAGGCATTCGACGTCGAGGAGGCCTACAGGCAGACCATCGATTCCTGGCGGCGTTGGTCCTCCGGCATCCGTTACGGCGGGCGCTGGCGCGAGATGGTCGTGCGCTCGGCGCTGACGCTGAAGCTCCTCACCTACGCCCCCACGGGGTCCGTCGTCGCCGCCGCCACATCGAGCCTTCCCGAGCGGATCGGAGGAGAGCGCAACTGGGACTATCGCTACACGTGGATTCGCGATGCGGCTTTCACGGTCTACGCCTTCATGCGCCTGGGGCTGGCCTCGGAGGCGGAGGCCTTCATGCGATGGGTCGACGCCCGCGCCCAGGAGGCGGGGCGCAAGGGCAGCCTTCAGGTCCTTTACTCCGTGACGGGGCTCCATGACATTCCGGAGTCGACGCTGGGGCATCTTGAGGGCTATGCGGGATCCTCGCCCGTCCGCGTGGGGAACGCGGCCGCGCGGCAGTTCCAGCTCGACATCTACGGCGAGCTCATGGACGCCGCTTACCTGGCGAACCGGTATGGCCAGCCGATCTCCCATGAACTCTGGACTCATCTGCGCACTCTCCTCGATTATCTCTGCGATCATTGGCGCGAACGCGACGACGGCATCTGGGAGTTCCGCAGCGGGCGCCAGCACTTCGTTTACTCCAAGCTCATGGCCTGGGTCGCGCTTGATCGGGGCCTTCGGCTCGCCGACGCGCGGGGCTTCCCCGCCGCGCGCGAGCGCTGGGGGCGGGAGAGGGACGCCGTGTACGAGGAGATCATGAGGCGGGGTTTTAGCGAACGCAAGAAGACTTTCGTCCAGCATTACGGCGCTGACGCCGTCGATGCGGCCAACCTCGTCATGCCGATGGTCCATT
Organism: bacterium; assembly: GCA_021790955.1. Taxonomy (GTDB): domain Bacteria; phylum Elusimicrobiota; class Elusimicrobia; order UBA1565; family UBA9628; genus JAJZAK01. Next base: position 8,693 of record JAJYFI010000011.1, read on the forward strand.
TCGTCTCTCCCACCGACCCCCGCATGCTGGGGACGCTCGACGCGACGATGAAGTCCCTGGTCTCCGACAGCCTGGTCCACCGCTACCAGATCGGCAAGGGCGCCGCCGACGGCCTCTCGGGCGGCGAAGGGACTTTCTCCATGTGCACGTTCTGGCTGGTCGAGTCCCTGGCCCGCGGCGGACGCGTCCGCGAGGCCCGGCACATCTTCGAGAAGATGCTTTCCTATGCCAACCACCTGGGCCTCTATTCCGAGCAGATCGGGGCGACCGGCGAGGCCCTCGGGAACTTTCCCCAGGCCTTCACCCATCTGGCGCTCATCAGCGCGGCCTGGCAGCTCAATCAGATTCTCGACGCTCGACGCTGACCCGTCATGAAGGGCCTCCATGAGCGCCGCGCAGCCCCCTTGTTTCTGTTCGCGGCGCTCCTTCTGGGCGCGTTCCGTCCGGCGCCCGTGCGGGCCGCGATGGATGACTCGATCGATGAGGGGGAGGCCCCGACGGCGCCGCGGAGAGCCTACCTCTTCGCGGACCTCGATTATTTCGATCCGACCCAGCTCGCCAACCAGCTCCTGGATGCGACGGGGCGAAGCCTCGCCGTCGCCGGCGCCGCAGGCATCAACTCCGTCTCCGCTTCCGGCGCCTGGGGAGCGCGGCTGGGCGTCCTCGTGCCGCTCCACCCCCTGATCGCCGTCGGCGGCAGCTTCGGCTATATCGCCGGCCCCCGCCTCTCCGAGAGCGCCCAGGGTACGATCAACAGCGGGGCGACCCCCTTCACCTTCTCCGACAATCTCTCGATGAATTATTGGAGATTCCTCGCGGAGGCGCGGGAGCGGCTTCCCATTTCGGGCCCTTGGGCGCTGGGATTGGGGGAGGGCCTCGGCGTGGCGATCTATAGCCACGTGGCGACCTGCTCGGCGACGGGCCTCGGCTGCTCGACGCCCCTGACGACCGGCACCGGAGTCGGGTTTTCCTGGGAAGTCGAGCCCTCGCTCTTGTATGGGCGCTTCGGCATCGCCTTCCGCTACGCGCAATTCCCCGGCGGGCTTTCGAATGGCGGGCAATTCACCCGGGAGTGGGGATCCTTGGGGAGCTTTCTGGAAGTCGTCTTTTAATCAGGCGCGTTTACCAATAATTTTCTTGACGGGCCTTGGCGGCGGAGATATACTCCCGAGCGCTCCCATGGCTCGCCGCCGAGGCTCTCGTCTTCGACGATTCAGGATCGTTTCCGGGGTCCTGCTTCAGGCTCTGGCGCTCGGCTTGATCGATTCCCGTTCCGCCCTTATCGCCGGGCCCGGGGGCGGCGGGTCCGGCCCAGGGGACGCCAACAACGTCCAGATTTCGACCGACGTCTCGGTCAACCCCTATGCGGTCTTCGGCCGCCTCCGCCAGACGCTGCAATCGGCGAGCCGGATCGGCGCGTCCCCTAGGCCGTCGAAAGCGCCTCCGCCTCCGACGCCCCGAAGGGAGATCACCCCGCCTTTCATGCGGGGCATCCCCCGGATCCCTGCCTACGACGGCGGGAGTTCCCCGCCGCCGAGACGGATGGCTTCTCCGGCCGCCGCCCCGGAGCCTTCAAGGCTTCCTCCCCATGCCCCGGCGAACCTCTCAAACCCCTTCCTCAACGCCGCGGCGCCTCCGCGAACCGTCTCGATCGAGGCCGGAGCTGCGCCGGCGAAAGCGGGCTCCGGGGCGGCGGCCGCGATCACCGGGTTTTTTCAAGGGCTTTTCAACCGGATATCGAGCGGCTTTGCCGGCGACGTGGTCAAGCCCGCGGCCTCCGCAATCAATAACGACATCACTCAGGCAATGACCCAGGCCGTCTGCGGCGGGTGGAAGCCTCCCGCTGGCGATCCCCTCGCTCCGGAGCTCAACGCCCTTCTTAAGGCGATCGGCGCGACGAATGCCCGATGGTGCCCCAAGATTTCCCCCATCTCGCGTCTCTCGCCCGCGGAGCGGGCCAAGCGGTTGGGCGCGAACCGGTCGAGCTCCGCCGAAGGCGCGGCGCCCAGCTCGGGGTGGATGGCGAGTTTGTCGGATTTCATGGCCGCTTCCTATATGCCGAGCAGCCTCGATTGGAGAAATCACGACGGGAAAAACGCCGTGACGCCCATCAAGGACCAGGGTTCCTGCGGCAGTTGCGTCGCGTTCGCGACGACGGCGGGGCTCGAGTCGCAGATGATTTTGCATGGCGCGTGGTCGGGGCTTCCCATCCTGGGGACCGGCGCCCCCCAGCTTTCGGAACAGACGATCCTTTCCTGCAGCGACACCGACAACTGCGCCACTGGCGGCAACGGGGGGCCGGTCTCCGATTTCCTCATGCAGACCGGAGTGCCGCCCAACGACTACTTTCCGTATACGACGGCCTTCTTCGGAGCCAGCCCCGGTTGCGGCTTGGCCATGCCGGGATGGCGCTCCCAGACGGTCAGGGTATCGTCTTGGACGCGCGTGGCCGGCGATATCGGTTCCATCAAGAGGGCCTTGGTCGATTATGGGCCGCTCGTGACGAGTTTCGCCGTGTACTCCGATTTCATGAACTACGGAAGCGGCGTCTATTCCTACACGTCGGGCAACCTCGTGGGCGGGCATGAAGTCGAGATCATCGGCTACGACGACAGCAGCCAGTCTTTGCTCGTCAAGAATTCGTGGGGCATTTTATGGGGCGAAGCGGGGTTCTTCCAAATCGCCTACAGCGAGGTCAGCCCGACGAGCCATACCCAATTCGCCCAGGATGCGATCGCTTACCACGGGGTCGTCGGAAACGAAAGCATGCTCCAGCAAATCGCGTTGAGCTTCGCCGCGCCTACGATGTTCCTCGTCGGCGGGGCCGAGGCGACGGGGCAGGCTCTCGCGGGCGACCTGTCGTCGCTCGGGAGCGGGCTCGCCAAGGACTTGGGGAGCGTCGGCTCCGGCATCGGGTCGGCGGTGTCCGGGTTTCTGGCAAGCTTATAGCGGGGCCGGGCCGACCGCGCGCCGGACGCTCTCGTTAAGCCATCCCGAGACCTGGACAAGGATTTCGTCGAGCGCGCGGTCGGCCGCGGCGACGCCGCCGTAGGGATCATCGGCGGAAGTCTTCTCAAGCGCCTCGAAGCGCCGCGCCCCGATGACGCGCCCCGAAGCGACATCGTAGAGCCTCAACTGGAAACCCAGCCGCACGCGGCTCGGTTTCGTGAAGAATTCCTGGACCAAGACGAGGTCGTCGATGTCGAGGCGGTAGGCGGCGTCTGCGGCGCCGGGCTCCGGCGTGACGGCTCCCCAGGAGCCTGTTTCGCCGAGATACCGGACGAGGGACGCCTGAAGCAGTCGGAAAGGGGCGTCCGCCCATTCGTTGACGGCGAAGTAGCGCAGCTCTCCGGGGCGCGGCGCGTAGGCCATGAGCCGCGTGTCGAACCCGGGGCGGGCCTGCGGCAGCGTGACGACGAGAGACGGTGCCCCCGGATCCGCGGTCGCCCGTGCCGGAGCCGACGCCTCTAGCTGGTAGAAATGGACGGCGTCGGAGTTGCTCGCGACGGGGCGCAGGCATCCGGCCGCCGCGGCGGCCGCGATGAAGGAAAGCCGCGCGCGCGTCATTCGCCCGGCCCCTTCTTCTCGTGAGAGGCCCCGAAAAGGAGGAGATGGGGCTGGCGCTCGATCCGCCTCGCCGTTCGGTCCAGCGTCGTCACGAGCCCCCGCATCTGCGTCAGCAGCGAGTCCGCGTCGGAGAGGGTCTTGCCGGCTTCCCGTTCGAGATCGGGGCCCCGGGCGTCGAGCCTTCCGGTGACACGGGCCAAATTCGCCAGCGTCTTTTTGAGAGCCGCGCGGTTGTCCTTGCTCACGGTGTCCCGAAGGTCGACCGCCAGCGCGTCGATATCCGATAGGAGGCGGGAGGCGCCGCGATCGACGAGGAGCTTTGAGACCTCCTCGTTGACGCGGAAATACAAGGAGGGGCCCGCCGGGATGACGGGGTAGGGCTTGCCGGCCTCGGCGGCGAGCATGGGGGAATCGCGGGTGCCTCCCTTTAAATTGACGATGGCGAGTCCCGTGAGCACCTGGGTTTCCAGCGCCGCGACGGTGTCTTGTTTGATGGGAGTCCCGCGGAGGATGTCGAGCGTCAGCCGGACTTCCTCGGAATTGCCGGGGTTGAGGGCGATTCGCTCCACGCGCCCCACTTCCACTCCCCGATATTTGACGGGGGAATCGACGCTGAGGCCGGAGACGGACTCGCGCATATAGGTGTAGTAGCGGTCGTAGGCCTTGCCGTAGCCCGTTTTGCCGAGCCAGAGCGCCACCGCCAGAGCAGAGAGCCCCAAGAGCAGGATGAACATCCCCACGGCGCCATAGTTGACCTTGGGTTCCATCGTTACGGGGACCTCTTGCGACCCGCCTGGCTTCGGGCCGAACGGCCGCGGGGCCCGTGGATGTACTCCTTGACCGACGGGTCTTCCGAGAGGGCGAGATCCTCCATGGAGCCCACCGCCAGCACTTTGCCGCGCCCCAGCATGGCGACGCGGTCCGCGAGGCCCCACAAGGAATCGAGGTCGTGGGTCACCATGACGACGGTCAGCTTGAGGGCCTCTTTGAGGCGCCGGACCAGATCGTCGAAGCCGGCGGCGCTGACGGGATCGAGGCCGGACGTCGGCTCGTCGAGGAAAAGTATCTCGGGGTCGAGGGCGATGGCCCGGGCGAGCGCCGCGCGCTTGCGCAGCCCGCCGCTCAGCTCGTCCGGGAGCTTCGAGGCGCCGTCGATGGGAAAGCCGGCCAGGGACATTTTGAGGACCGCGATCTCCCAGATAAGGCCTTCGCTCAAGCCGCCTTGCTCCCTGAGGGCGGCGGCGATGTTGTCGGCCACGGTGAGCGACGTGAAGAGCGCGCCCTGCTGGAAGAGGACGCCGCAGCGGCGCCGCAGGGCGAAGATCTCCTCGCGGGAAAGCGCGCGAGCGTCCTTGCCGAAGAGCCGGATGATCCCCGCTTGGGGCTTCTGCAGAAGGAGAATCTCGCGCAGGAGCACCGACTTTCCGGCGCCATTGACGCCCGCGATCGCGAAGATCTCGTCGGGATAGACGGAGAGCCGGACGCCGTCGTGAACAACGGCGCTTCCGAAGCGGGTGACGAGGCCGTCCACTTCGATGACGGGCGATTTGTCCATCAGATTTTCCATACGCTGAAGACGACGGAAAAGAGCGCGTCGAAGACGATCACGAGAAAGATGCTCTGGACCACCCCGGCGGTCGTGCGCCGCCCCACGCTCTCCACGCCGCCGCTCACCTGGAAGCCCTGCCGGCAGCCGACGAGGGCGATCGTCGCCGCGAAGACGGGGGTCTTCCCGACGCCGATGAGGTAGTGCTTGAGGGCGACGGCGTAGGAGAAGCGGGAGAGAAACTGCGGGATTCGGATTCCCAGGTCAGCGGAGGCGATGAGCATCCCTCCCAG
>JAJYFI010000188.1 GCA_021790955.1 bacterium
GGCAGCTTCTCCTTGGATTTGGAGACGTTTTCCGGAAGTCCCGTGGAGGAGGCGGGGATGTTGTAGATCACCCAGTGAACCCAGGTCCCCATGGGCGCGTCCGGATCGTCGACGATGAGGGCGAGGGTTTTGGCCTTGGAGGGGACTCCCGACCAGGAGAGGGGCGGCGAGACGTCGTCGCCTTCTCCGGTGAATTTCTTGGGGATCGGTTGGGCGTCGTGGAACGCGGGGCTCGTGATGTTCATGGTGCTGTGGACCTTCCTTTGCGGGCGAGTTTTGGCCTCGACAGCATTCCGGCAGAGGAATGAAACGGCGACGAGGACGGCGGCTGAAAGCGCTTTTTTCATGAGTCGCATTGAACTAAATTCGACGGCGTTGAGAAAATAGGGCGAGGGCGTTCTCCGTCGTGACGCGCGCCACTTCATCGAGAGAAAGCCCGAGAGTGTCGGCGAGCTTCGCGGCGATCTCGGGGATCGCGCGCGGCTCGTTTCTCTGCCCGCGGCTCGACTGCGGCGGCAGAAAGGGGGAGTCGGTCTCCAGGACCAGGACCGAGGGGCCGGCCGCTTTGAAGGCCGCGCGCAGCCCGTCGTTTTTGGGATAGGTGACGGGGCCGTCCACCCCCAGAGCGAAGCCGAGCTCCGCGAGCTCCAGAGCCTGCTCGGCGTTCCCGGTGAAGCAATGGACGACGCCCCAAAACCTCCCTGTTTCGGGGCGCGAGGGGTAGAAATTCCGAAGGGCGGCGAGGATTTCTGGAAAGGCTTCCCGGCAGTGGATAACCGCGGGCTTGTCGAGAGCGCGGGCGGCGTCGAGGAGCTTTTCAAAGACCGGCACTTGGACTTCGCGAGGGGCCGAGCCCTTGGCGTAGTCGAGTCCGATTTCGCCCACGGCGACGACTTCCGGGAGCTTGGCATGCGATTTGAGATCCGCGAGAATCTCCTTTGAAAAATCGGCGGCATGGTAGGGATGGAGTCCAAGGGCGCAAGAGAACGCGACGCCGTCGGGCGCTTGGCGGCAGAGCTTGAGGGCCAACTCCCACTCGATGGGTCCGTCCGCGATCTCGGCGATGCGCGTCACTCCCGCCTCCCGGGCGCGCCGGATGACCTCGGCTCTGTCTGGGGAGAATCGTTCGTCAGCGAGATGGGCGTGGGTGTCGAAAAATTCCATAGATGGTAACGGGTAACGGTGCCAGGTCGGGACATGGGACATTTGCAGGAGATCCCTATGTCCCGACCTGGCACCGTTATAATAGAATTTAACGGATATGATTCGCGTTCAGTGTCCGGCGAAGATCAATCTCTTCCTCGAAATCACCGGCCGCCGCAAGGACGGCTACCACAACCTCGCCTCGCTGATGGGAAAGATCAACCTCTATGACGTCCTCGAACTCGCCGCGGGCGACGACGGCGAGGCCTCCTTGGAGATCGAGCGGGACGACGGGGGCGTCCCTTTGTCGGCGGGGCCCGACAATCTCGTGTTGAGGGCGGTCGCGGCTTTCCGCGAGGAATTCGCCGTAGGCCGGGGCGTGCGCGCCAAGCTCACGAAGCGCATCCCGATCGGAGCGGGACTTGGCGGCGGCTCCTCGGACGCCGCGGGGACGCTGGCGGGCCTCGTGAAGCTTTTTCGCATGAAACTCGACGCCGCAGGCCGCAAAAAGCTTTCGGCGATCGCGAAATCCCTCGGCGCCGACGTTCCTTTTTTCCTCCACCCTGCCCCCTGGTGTTTGGCGCGCGGCATCGGAGAGAAGCTCAAACCCGTGGCGTTTAAGGACCATCTCCCCTATCTCATCGTGGTTTACCCGGGCTTTCCTGTTTCGACTTCCGAGGCCTATAAAAACCTTGCTCTTGCCCGTCGGGCGGACGTGTTGACAAGGCTTGGTCAGCTTGATAGACTCATGAACCGCCTCAAGCGAGGGGAATCCCTCGACGCGTGGGAGGGCCTTCTCTTCAACCGGCTGGAGGAAGTGGCGTTGCCGGCGCTTGAGAAGGTGGCCTGGGTGCGTTCGTTGCTGGGCCGTTTGGGCCTGCGCGGCGTGAGGATGTCGGGATCCGGATCCACGGCGTTCGGCTTCGTCCACTCGCGGGCGGTGGGCGAGAACTGCTTAAAGAAGATTAAAGCCTATTCTTGGGAAGCCTACCTGACATCCTTTTGCGCCTGACCATCAACGAGGCCTTGCCATGGAAATCACCGAGATTCGCGTTCATCTGAGGGGCGAGGAGAAGCTCAAGGCTTTCGCCACCGTCACCTTCGACGCCTGCTTCGTCGTCCGGAACTTGAAGATCATCTCGGGCGCCAAGGGGCTCATTTTGTGCATGCCGTCGCGCAAGCAGCCGGACGGCACCTACCGCGACATCGCGCACCCGATCAATCCGGAGTTCCGCAAGGTTCTCGAGGACCGGATCTTCGCGACCTACGAGGAAGAGATCAAGCGCCAGGGCCCGGTCCCGATCGTCCGCTCGCACGCGGACGACATGGGCGATTAGCCCGTGAATTGACACCCGGCTCGCCGGGGAGCTAAAGTGGGGAGCTTTCGAACCAGTCGCGTCCAGGAGACTCCAGACATGCCCCATCGCGCTCGGTCCTTGTCCGCTCCGATCCCCATCGCCGCCGTCCCGATCCTGATCGGTCTGCTCGCGGCCATCCCTCGGCCCGCCCGCGCCGACGCCTCTTGGCCGGGCCTCTCGACGCCCGCGACCGCGGTGGGCGGTGGCAAGCACGACGCGGCGGTCGTCGTGGGGCTGGAGAGATACGCCTTCGTCGAGTCCGTCCCGGGCGCGGAGCGCAATGCCAAGGATTGGTATTCCTACCTGACCGGGACCCTGGGGACGCCGCCCGAGAACGTCCGGCTTCTCCTCAATGACGAGGCGGCCAAGGAGGACATGGAGTCGGCCGCCCAGAAGGCGGCGGAGAAGGCGAGGAAGGACGGGACGCTGTGGTTTGTCTTCATCGGGCACGGGGCGCCGGCGGCGGACGGCAAGGAGGGGCTTTTGGTCGGGGTGGACGCCCAGCAGACGGCGGAGTCGATCGCGCGGCGAAGCCTCAAGCAAAGCGAGCTCTATGGGGCGCTCAAGAAGAGCCAGGCGAAGAGGATCGTGGTGGTTCTTGACGCCTGCTTCTCGGGGCGGGGTTCGAACGGCCGGTCGATCGCGAAGGGGCTGCAGCCGCTGATAGTCGTGACGGCGGCTGGCGCGATGGACCCGCGGATGGCGGTGCTGACGGCGGCGAAGGGGAACCAGTTCGCGGGGCCGCTGCCCGGGGCGGATCGGCCCGCCTTCAGCTACCTGGTCCTCGGAGGCTTGCGGGGATGGGCTGGGAAGGCGGAGTTGACGGCGAAGGACTTGTGGAGCTACGCGAGGAAGGCGCTGGAGGCGACGCTGCATGGGCGGGATCAGACGCCGGACCTGATGGGGACGAGGGACCTGCCGGTCGCGCGCTCGGCGGGAGAGAAGGCGCCGAACCTGGCGGCGCTGGCGCTCTCGGCCGCCCAGGCGCAGGGGGGTGGGGGAGAGAATCTCTTGGTTTCGGGCGGGGTCGCGGCCCCCGTGCCGACCGTGGCCCTGGGCGGAATGGATGCTTTGACGAACATCAACCTCAAGGCTGATGAGCTCCTGAATGCCGCGATGACGGCGCAGAAAAACGCGGAGGTCCTCCCGTTCGACAAGGCCCTGGCATGGTGCGCGCTTGCCCGGCTGGGCGCCAACAATCCCTACGCGGACAAGGCCGGGGCGGCCTGCTCGGACTGGGGGAAGTATGACCAGAGCTTCGAGGCTCTGGTCCTGAAGTTCGACTCCGACTATAAGA
>JAJYFI010000189.1 GCA_021790955.1 bacterium
ACCTATGCGCAAGAGAGCGTATCGGGATATATTGAATGTTGAGACCTGACCCCATTTCGTATAATTTATCGAGGATGTCCAAGCCTGAGCGGCTTCTTCAGCTCCTGCGCGCCTTCAAGGGCAAGCGCATCATCGTCGCGGGGGATTTCATGCTCGACCTTTACCTGCGCGGCAGCGCCCATCGCCTTTCCCCCGAGGCGCCCGTCCCCGTGGTCCGCGTCTCCCACGAGTCCGTCGTCCCCGGCGGCGCCGGCAACGTCGCCGCCAACTTGGCGGCGCTGGGGGCGGACGTCCGAGCGATCGGCATTCTCGGTCGCGATGAGGCCGCCCGGCAGCTTCAAAACGCCTTGGAGCAGCGCGGCGTCGACACGACCGGACTTATCGCGGACGGGGCGCGCCCCACCTCTCAAAAGTGCCGCATCTTGGCCGAGCACCAGCAGGTCGTCCGCTTTGACCGGGAGTCCTCGGATCCCCTCGGGTCCAAGGCGGAGAAGGAGATTCTTGAGACGCTTCTGCGGGAGCTCTCGGACGGGGCCCAGGCCCTGATCCTCTCGGATTACGGCAAGGGCGTCATCGGCCCGCGCTTGTTGCGGGAGTCCATCTCCCGCGCCAACAAGCGGGGCATCCCCGTGACGGCCGACCCCAAGGTGGAGCACTTCAGGCGCTACCGCGGCGTCACCTGCATCACGCCGAATCTCCAGGAAGCCTGGGGAGGCATGAACCGCCACCCCAAGCCCGCGATCGAGGACTTGGAGCGGCTGGGACGAGACGTCCTCAAGACCTTGCGCGCCCGTTCGGTCCTCATCACGCGAGGAGCGCAGGGCATGAGCCTTTTCAAGCGCGACGCCTCGCCCACCCACATCCCGACCGTCGCCAAAGAGGTGTTCGACGTCACCGGCGCCGGCGACACCGTCATCTCCGTCCTGACGCTGGCGTTGGCCTGCAAAGCGACGCTCGAGGAGGCCGCCGTCCTCTCCAACATCGCGGCCGGCATCGTCGTCGGCAAGCTCGGCACCGCCGCCCCCGAGGTCCCGGAGATCGCGGCGGCGATTCGTTCATGAGCCAGAGCGACTGCCTCGTCGTCATCCCGGCCCGCTGGGCCTCCGTCCGATTTCCCGGCAAGGTGTTGGCTCCCCTGGGGCCTCGATCGGTCCTCGAATGGGTCTGGCGCTCGGCGAAAGCCGCGGACCTGGGCCCCGTCCTCGTCGCGACCGACGACGAGCGCGTCGCGGCGGCCGCGCGGCGCTTCGGCGGGGACGCCGTGATGACGAGATCCTCGTGCGCCTCCGGAACGGACCGCGTGCGCGAGGCGGCGTCGAGGCGGAAGGCGAAGCTCATCCTCAATTGCCAGGGGGATCTCCCTTTCATCAAGCCTCGGACGCTCAGACGCGTGGTCGACATCCTGCGCCGCCGCCCCTCCGGCCGACGGACGCCCGCCGCGGATATCGCGACGGCCGTCATCCCTCTCTTCGAGCGCCGGCGCCTTGAGAACCCCAACGTCGTCAAGGCCGCCCTCGCCGAGGACGGACGGGCTCTTTACTTCTCCCGCTCTCCCATCCCGTACCCCGGGCGGGCCGACGGGGCCTTCCCGCCCCTCTACGAACATCTGGGCATCTACGCCTTCACGAAGAAGAGCCTCGACCGTTTTACCGCCCTCAAGCCGTCCAGGCTCGAGAGGGCCGAGCGCCTCGAGCAGTTGAGGGCCCTCGAAGCGGGCATGACGATCCGCGCGGCGCTGGCTCCCGGGGAAACCCCAATCGCTATCGACGTTCCCGCGGACCTCGCCAAGGCGCGGCGGCATCTGGAGCGGAAGCGATGAGCCGCTATCTTTTCGTGACCGGAGGAGTTGTGAGCTCTCTCGGCAAGGGCATCTCCGCGGCCTCAATCGGACGGATCCTGGAGGCCCGCGGGCTCTCGGTCGCGATGCTCAAGTGCGACCCCTACATCAACGTCGACCCCGGCACCATGAACCCTTTCCAGCACGGGGAGGTCTTCGTGACCGAGGACGGGGCGGAAACCGACCTCGACCTGGGCCACTATGAGCGCTTTCTCAACAAAGACATGCACCGCGCCAATAACGTCACCGCGGGGCAGATCTACGAGACCGTCATCTCCCGCGAACGGCGCGGGGATTTTCTTGGCGCCACCGTCCAGGTCATCCCCCACGTGACCGAGGAGATCAAGAGCCGCTTCCGCAGAGCCGCGAAGGGCTCGGACGTGGCCATCATCGAGCTGGGCGGCACGGTAGGCGATATCGAGGGGCTTCCCTTTCTCGAGGCGGCCCGCCAGATGGCAATCGAGGCCGGCGATTCGAAGGTCGCCTACGTTCACGTCACGCTCGTTCCCTACATCGGCGCCGCCCAGGAGCTCAAGACCAAGCCCACCCAGCATTCGGTCGGCAAGCTTCGCGAGATCGGCATCTCCCCCGACATGATCATCTGCCGCTCCGAAAAGCCCCTTTCCGCCGACATCAAAGGGAAGATTGCCCTGTTCGCGAACCTCCCCAAGGAATCCGTCTTCGAGGCGCCCGACGTCGAGTCGATCTACGAAGTCCCGCTCCTTTTCGAGGAGCAGGGGCTGGGGAATGCCTTGTCGCGCCTCCTGGACCTCAAGGCGCGTCCCGCCGAGCTCTCCGCGTGGGCCAAGCTCATCGGGCGCATCAAGCGTCCTAAGCGCCGGGTCTCGATCGCGATCGCGGGGAAATACACCGACTGCCGCGACGCCTACAAGTCCGTGCACGAGGCCCTCGTCCATGCCGCCCTCCACCACGACGCGGCTCTCGAGGCCCACTATCTCGACGTGACGAAGCTCGCCTCGGGCCCCGCGTTCGACGGCGCGCACGGAATCCTCGTCCCCGGAGGTTTCGGGGAGCGCGGCATCGAGGGCAAGATCAAGGCCGCGGAATTCGCGCGACGGGGCGGCGTCCCTTATCTCGGCCTTTGCCTGGGGCTCCAGACGGCCGCGGTCGAGTTCGCAAGAAACGTGCTCAAGATGCGGGGCGCCCACTCGACCGAATTCGACTCCAAGACCCGCTACCCCGTCATCCACCTTCTGCCGGAGCAACAGGGCGTTGAGGATCTGGGAGGCTCGATGCGTCTGGGCGTCTATCCCTGCCGCCTCACGGAAGGAAGCCTCGCGCACAAGGCCTACGGGACCGCGTCGATCTCGGAGCGGCACCGCCACCGCTACGAGTTCAACAACAAGTACCGCTCCCTTTTCGAAGAAGCGGGCCTGAGGATCACGGGCGTCTACCCCAAGAAAAACCTCGTCGAGATCCTGGAGCTCAAGGGTCATCCCTGGTTCGTCGCGGTGCAGTTCCACCCGGAATTCAAAAGCCGCCCCGAATCCCCCCATCCTCTCTTCAGGGACTTCATCGGCGCCGCCCTGGAGCATGCCCGCTCGCATCCGGGCGGGGCGCCGGAACGGCCGGAGACGCTTTATGCCTAGGGTCAAGGTCGGTCCGGCCGTCTTCGACAACGACGGCCCGCTCGCCTTTATCGCGGGCCCCTGCGCTTTGGAGTCGGAGGAGCTGCTCCTGAGCGTCGGACGGCGGCTCAAGGAGTTCTTCGCCCGCGCCAAAAAGCCCTTCGTGCTCAAGTGCTCCTTCGACAAGGCGAACCGCACCTCGCTGTCCTCCTTCCGCGGACCAGGGCTTAAGAAAGGCTTGGCCGCGCTCGCCCGCGTCCGGGCGAAGCTCGGAATCCCGGTCCTCACCGACATCCACGAGCCCGCCCAGGCGCAGCTGGCCGCGAAGGTCGTCGACATCCTGCA
>JAJYFI010000190.1 GCA_021790955.1 bacterium
TCCCTTCAAGTTCTCGGCGGATACCCGCTGCCACCGCACGGAGACTGGAAGATCCAGCTCTACAACAATTACTCCAGCTCCCGCATTTCGGACTTTCAAGTTCCGGGCCTCGTCGATATCGGCGCCGTGCTCCCGGGCTACGCGTCCATCTATCCCAAGCAGGCAGACGAGTTCGGAGGCTCGCTTTACTACGACACCCGCGACAATCCCGTGACCCCGACCCACGGCGCCTACATGAATATCTACGCGGATGAATCGGCTCACGGCGTTCTGAGTTCCTACAGCTTCCAGCGCTTCGGCTTCGATGGACGCTACCTCTTCCCTCTCTCGACCCCCTCCCATCCCTCCAAGCAGACCTGGGCCGGCCAGCTGCAGTTCCAGGAGGTGCGCGGGACGGCGCCCTTATGGCTGCTGCCGAATCTTGGCGGCGAATACAGCTCGCGCGCCTATGGTCTCGGCCGCTACACGGACAACGGCATGCTCGCCCTCAACATCGAGGACCGCATCAACTTCTATACCCGCAAGATGGCCGGAGTCACCACCGTCTTCCAATTCGCGCCCTTCGCCGGAGTCGGCACGGTCTTCGCCGATCTCCCGGACGCCGCCTACCAATACCTGCGCCCCGTGGTGGGGGCCGCCATCCGCGCCGTCGTCAAGCCCCAGGTCGTGGGCACGGTCGACATCGGAGTCGGCCAGGAAGGCGTCGCCGTCTTTACGGGCATCAATTATCCTTTCTAAAATCCCCGTCATGAGCCTCGTCACCGAAGTCGTCAACTACGGCCCCGGCGGGATTTTCTCCGCTTACGCCGCGCGCCCTCGTCTCGCCCGGCTGCCGCTTCCAGGCGTCATCGTCATCCAGGAAATCTGGGGGGCGGACGACCATATCGAGGACGTCACGCGCCGTTTCGCCCAGGCGGGCTATGCCGCCTTCACCCCCGATCTCTACGCCCGACACGGAATCCGGCCGGCCCCTCTCGAGCGATCACGCGTCAAGGAGCTGCAGGAATTCATGAACACCCTCCCGGTCGCCGCTTATTTCGACCCGGAAAAGCGCGAGAAAGCCATGAAGGAGAAGGCGGGAGACCGGGCCGGACGTTATCGAGAAACTTTCGACGCCCTTTTCAGCCCGATCATGGACTCGGACAGGCACGATCTGCCGCAGTTCATGGATCCGCTTCGAGAACTGATCTCCTTCCTTTATAAAGACCACGACGCCGTTCGCGGCCAGAAATTGGGAAGCGTAGGGTTCTGCCTGGGAGGCACGCTCTCCGGGGCCCTGGCCACGAAAAGCCGCGAGTTGGCGGCTGCCGTGGTCTTCTACGGCGCCCCTCCGCCCGACGAAGACCTTGAAGCCGCCGCCTGCCCGATCCTCGGGCATTACGCGGAGAACGACCCGCGCATCACGCCGATCATTCCCGCCCTGGCCGAGAAGCTCAAGTCCAAGGGGAAATCTTTCGCCTATCACGTCTACCCCAAGAGCCATCACGCTTTCTTTAACGACAACCGCCCCTCCTACAGCGTCTCGGCGGCCCGGCTTGCCTTCGCGCGGACTCTCCAGTTCTTCGTCGAGCACCTCTCCTAAACCGCGCCTCTCTGGGCCTTTCGGGCCCATGCCGACAAGGCCGTCCGCCTCATGACGCCGGCCGTCATCGCGGGCTAGAATTCCGGAAATGAACGACAAAATGATCTTCAAGGCCGTTGGGGCGGCGATCATTGCCGCTTTTAGCGCGCCTGCTTTCGCCGCGCCCATCATCGATTGGGACGGCGGGGCCGATATCGCCGGCCAAATCCACGTGGCCCTCCCTCAAACGCCCGTCTCCTTCACGGCCGTCCCGCGACGCCCCCGGCGGGCCGCCGGCGCCCTGATGATCGACGCGACCGAGATCGGGGTCGGGAAATTCCACCGCTACGACAACAAGCTCCATCCCTATCCGGTGGCCAGCGTCTGGAAAGGCCATATCAGCCCTGAAGGCGCGCTCAAGACGCCGATCGTCTTCGACGACGCGGACGGTTTTGTGACGATCCAATTCTCGAACCTCCAAGAGCTTTTAAGCGCGATCGTCGCGATCTCGGCCAAGCGCGGCGACAAGGTCTCGGTGCTGAACATCCACGGCCACGGCCTTCCCGGCGGGATGTGGTATCCTAAGGATGAAGCCCAGCAAAAGAGCGCCGAGTGCGCTCAGTGGCGCCGGAGCGCCGAGGGCCCCGAGGAGTCCAACTACGAGCAGTACTATTCGCCCGTGAGCAAGGAAGAGGTCATGTCGATCCGGCGCAGGTCCGACGCTCCGGGACATTACGCCTGCATGACCGGCGCCGCGGATTGGAAGGAGGTCGTCAACCGAGTCCCCGGCATCCGCGGCGTCTTCGCCGACGACGCCGTCATCCATTTCCAATCATGCGTCGTGGGCCTTGGGGAGGCCGGGCGGCAGTTCACGACGGCCGTCGCGGGGCTCCTCCTGGGGGGAGAGAAGGCGACCGTTCAGACCTCGGTCGATTTCGGCCTGGGCGACTGGTCGATGCCCGAAGGGATGGGCTTCTGGGACTATCAAAACGACCCCCAACTGGCGCGGGATAATCGCATTTATCCCGCCGACCACAAGGACCGCGAGATCATGCAGAAGGGGACGATCCGCGTTGCGATGAGGACGGGCGGGACGTGGGAAACGGCCTTGGTCGGGGGCCAACAGTTCATGTCGGGCGTCAAAGGGCCTGCCCCGCAAGCGGGGAGTGAGCCCGCGCTTGTCTACGATATCGAAGGAACCCGCCGCGGCTTCAAGCTCTCCCCGGTCGCCGCGGGAGTGCCGCAAGAATCGTTCCTTAGATTCCGGACGCCCTCCTCCTCGGTTCTGACGCTTGACGCGCCGGAAGCTCCGGCGGGTTCCATCCGTGTCCCCGGGACGCGCTGCTACACCCAGCGCGTCGACTAAGGCCAAGGGGTCAGGTCTCAACATTCAACACATCGGGGAAATGGCGCCCCCTGCCGGCTCCCCGGACGACATCTGCCGAGCCTTCAGCGCTTCTTTTGTTGAATGTTGAGACCTGACCCCACCGCCACTTTTTTCTTGCCACGCGGCCCGCGAATAGGGTATGTTTGCGTGTCGTTGAGCTTGAATCCGCTTACTTAAGGAGAACGCCTCATGATCCGCAAGATTTTAGCCGCCATTGGAGTCTCCGCCCTGCTGGGCGTCTCCGCCGGAGCGTCGGATACGATCAATTTCGACCGGGGGTTTGACTTTTCACGGATCCTGCGCCAAGTCAACGCTGCCGCGCCATCTCAGTTGCGTCGCCATGAGGGGGATCCGGCCGACTGGACCGTGATGGTCTTTTTAAACGGCAAGAACAACCTCGCCCCTTTCGGCTACACGAATTTCAAGCAGATGGAGCAGGTCGGCTCCTCCCCACGCGTCAACGTCGTGGTGGAATTCGGCCTCATCGGCGCCTCGGACGTCCCGGGCGGCTGGCACGGCGCCAGGCGCTTCCTCGTCAAGAAGTCGTCGAATCCGAACAAGATCACCTCCCCCGTTCTCCAGTCCTTCGCCGACCGCGACATGGGCGACTGGCATAATCTGGTCGATTTCGCGAATTGGGCCAAGGCGAAGTACCCGGCCAAGCACACGATGCTCGTCGTCTGGAACCACGGCAGCGGCTGGACCCAGCACGGCCATCCCGACGTGACAGTCCGCGGCATCTCCTACGACGACGAAACCGGCCACCACATCACGACCGAGGAACTGGGCCAAGCC
>JAJYFI010000012.1 GCA_021790955.1 bacterium
GACGTGGTTGCAGAAGATCTTGCCGGCGCTACCGGCGCAGTCGGCGATTGGGCGCGAAGACTATGTATGGTTTCTGCGCAACGTGGCGTTGCTGCCCTACACGCCGGACGAGTTGGTGTCACGGGCTGAGCAGGAATGGCGGCGGGCGGTTGCGTTCGAAGCGCCCCACGAGCTCGTCGGCGAAATTCTGGGCGTCGCAGGAGGATCCGCCGTTGCCGAAGGCCATGATCTTGTTGCCGTTGCGGTAGGCCTCGATGAAGCGCGCCGCCGCCGCCTCGATGACGCCGGTTTCCCCCGCGGTCTCCGCCAGGGTCCGGCTCGACTCGAGAAGCTGCTCCTTAATTTTGACTGCCGTTGCTGATTGCGAGAGAGCCATGGGCGGCCTCCGTTGCGGCGTGATTGAGCTTCTCCGCGTAGTGGGTGTCGAAACGCCCCTCCTGGAAAGGGCGCTGGTCGAGCACCATGCGGTGAAAAGGTATCGTCGTGCGAATCCCGTCAAGATCAAACTCATCCAGCGCGCGGCGGGAGCGGGCGATCGCCTCCATCCTCGTAGGGGCGGAGACGATCAGCTTGGCGATCAAGCTGTCGTAATAGCTGGGGACGGTGTAGCCCGGATAAATATGCGTCTCGACCCGGACGCCGGGGCCTGCCGGAAGCCAGGCCGATTCGATGAGCCCCGGGCAAGGGGCGAACCCTCGTTGGGGGTCCTCCGCATTGATGCGATGCTCAATGGCATGAGCGCGTATTTCCGAGGCCCGTTCCTGGCCGATGTTCAGAGGCTCGCCGGCCGCTAAACGGATCTGCGTCCAGACAAGGTCAAATCCTGAGACGATCTCGGTGACGGGATGCTCGACCTGAAGGCGGGTGTTGACCTCGATGAAGTAGAAGCTCCCATCCGTGTCGAGGAGGAACTCGACGGTGCCCACGTTCGTATAGCCTGCGGCTTTCGCCAAGTCGACGGCGGCTTTCTGCATGCGCCGCCGGGTCTCGGGGATCATCGCCGGGGACGGCGACTCCTCCAGCAGCTTCTGATGCCTTCGTTGCAGGGTGCAGTCCCTCTCGGGGAAGGCGACAACCTGCCCCCGGATGTCGCAGGCGATCTGGATCTCGACGTGACGAGGGCTCTCGATGAGTTTCTCCATATAGACCGAGCCGTCTTTGAAGGCCGCCTGCGCCTCCGTTTGAGCGAGCTTGATCTGGCTCTCGAGATCCTCGGAACGGCGCACCATCCGAAGGCCCTTTCCCCCCCCGCCGGCGGCGGCTTTGATCATCACGGGGAAACCCACCGCGCGGGCGGCCTCCATAAAATCGGCCCCCAAGAGACCCTTTGTGCCGGGAACGACCGGGACCCCGGCCTCCCGGGCCAGCGCCTTGGCCGTGCTTTTATGTCCGAGCTTGCGAATAGCGTCCGGCCGCGGGCCGATGAAGGAGAGCCCCGCCTCCCCGCATGCCGCGGCGAACTCCGCATTCTCAGAAAGGAAGCCGTAGCCGGGGTGCACGGCGTCCGCGCCCGTGATTTGCGCGGCGCTCAAAATCGCGTCGACGTTGAGATAGCTCATGGCGGCGGGCGCCGGGCCGATCGCGACGGCCTCATCGGCGCGCTGGACGTGCAACGAGTCCCTGTCGGCCTCGGAATAGACCGCGACCGTCTTGATTCCCATCTCCCGGCAGGCTCTAATAACACGCAGGGCGATTTCCCCGCGATTGGCGATCAAGATTTTCTTGAACATCAAGGTTCGATGAAATAAAGCAGGCTTCCATACTCGACCGCTTCGCCGTCCGAGGCGAAGGAGCGGGCGATCTTGCCGGCCTTCGGCGCGGTCACCGGAACGGATTTGCCCCTCGCTTGCTCAACCATGCCCAGGACCGCGTTCCGAGCGACCGCGCTCCCATCCGCCGCCCCCGCCTTCCCGGCCGATCCTTTGCGGTAAACGCCAACGGCCGGCGAAAGCACGGGCACATAGCGGCTTGGCGGAAAGGCGGGGACCGGCGCCGTCGTCGGCAGGGACAAGGAAAAGCCTTCCCGCCCCTCTTTAAAAGAAACCTCCGCGAGGTCCGTGTCCTTAAGCCACTCCAAAACCGCCTTCATGTCGCCGTCGTTCATCGTCATCGCGCGATCCTCCGTGCCCGCCTCGTTTTGGAGCGTCCACGGGGCGCCCCGGCCGAATGCAGGAGATTACTAGGATTCTTAGGGATAAGCTCCGCCTCCAAGGGGTCGAAGGGATGCGGCAGAGACTTCAAAATCGGAAGCCGCAGCATGCGGTGGCGCCGGGAGTGAGAGCCCACGTCGACGATGTAGAAGGCCGCGCCGTCCGCAGCAAACTCAAGCGCCACCTGCCGGCAGGCGCCGCAGGGCTTGCCGGAACGGCAGACGACGCAAACCGCTCGGATCGACGTATGCCCTTGCGCGACCGCGTTCACGATGGCGTTGCGCTCCGCGCAGAGGCTCAATCCCGATGAGGCGTTCTCCACGTTGCAGCCGGCGAAGATTTTCCCCTCGACCGTCAGCACGCTCGCGCCCACGGGATAGCGCGAATAGGGGCAGTAGGCGTTCTTCCGGGCTCCCACCGCCGCTTGGACGAGCTTGGTGAGATCCTTGGAGCTGATCATGAAAGAACCGGTTCCCGGCGCTTCGGCGCGGGCTTTGTGGGTCTCAGGTACTTGCCCACGAGCAAATCGAGCCGGCGCACGGCGGCGGGGGCCGCGGCTTTCGGGTCCGTAACGATCGCCCGCTTCAAGGCCTCCGGGCAGGAGCAGCCGCTGCGCGGCATCCGCGCGAGCGCGGACAGGCTTTTCTCCAAAAGCGCCCTCGCCTTGCCGGCGCCCAGCGCCAAATGTTCCAGGACCTTGTCCTGCGAAACCTCCGAGCCTTCCTTCCAGCAGTCGTAATCAGTGATGAAATTGATCAGCGCATAGCAGATCTCGGCCTCGCGCGCGAGCTTGGACTCCGGCACCGACGTCATGCCGATCACCGAGTAACCTTGACGCCTGTGGAATTCGGACTCCGCCTTGGTTGAGAAGGCCGGGCCCTCCATGCAGACATGCACCCCCCCCGCGCGCAGGGCCATCCCGCTCTCCCGGGCCCGCTCGATCAAGAAGGAGCGGGTTGCGGAGCAGAAGGGCTTGTCGAAGGCGACATGAGCCACGAGACCGCCGCCGAAAAACGTCGACGCCCGGCCCTTGGTCTCATCGACCAACTGGTCGGGCATGAAGAGGTCGCCCGGCGCCAGCTCCTCCTTGAGCGAGCCCACCGCGCCCACCGCCACGATCCGCTCGACGCCGAGGGACTTCAGGGCGTAAACGTTGGCCCTCGCGTTGATCTCCGAGGGCAGCACGACGTGCCCTTTGCCGTGACGGGGGAGAAAAGCGCATCCGACGCCGCCCATCTCTCCCACGATCAACGGCTCCGAATGCCGTCCAAAAGGGGTCTTGACCCGGACCTCGCGGGCGTTGGAAACGCCCTTCATTTCGTAGAGACCGCTTCCGCCAATCACCGCAATCACGGCGCGACCGTTTTTCATCCTCTTTTTCTCCTTGTTATCAAGCCTCGACCGTCAGGGAAGCCATCAGCTCCGGGTAAATGGGGAACCGCCGGCAAAGCTCCTTGACCTCGGCGGCGATCCGCTTGAGCCTCTTGTCATCCGAGCGCGCCGCGATCGCTTCCCCAATCCATCCGGCGATCGCGAGCATCTCGGGAACGCCCATGCCTCGCGTCGTCACGGCGGGGGTGCCGATACGGATGCCGGAGGCGATCGCCGGCTTTTGAGGGTCAAAGGGGATCGCGTTCTTGTTCACCGTGATGCCGGCGGCCTCCAGCACCGTCTCCGCCTCCTTGCCCGTGATGTTCTTGGGGCGCAGGTCCACGGAGAAAAGGTGGCAGTCCGTGCCTCCCGAGACGATCCGGAATCCGGCGTCCGCCAGGGCCTTCGCCATGGCACGAGCGTTTTCGAGCACCCGTTGTTGGTATGTTTTGAAAGCCGGCTTGAGCGCCTCGCCAAAGCAGACCGCCTTGGCCGCGATGACATGCATGAGCGGGCCGCCTTGCGTCCCGGGAAAATTCACCTTATCGACCGCGGCGGCGAATTTTTCCCGGCAGAGGATCATGCCCCCGCGGGGGCCGCGCAGAGTCTTGTGCGTCGTCGTCGTGACGAAGTCCGCCAGCGGAACGGGAGAGGGATAAATCCCGGCCGCGATCAGGCCCGCGTAGTGGGCGACATCCGCGGCGAAGTAGGCCCCCGCCAAATCCGCGATTCGCTTGAGCCGGGCCCAGTCGAACACCCGAGAATAGTTGGACGCTCCGGCGAAGATCATCTTGGGGCGGTGCTCAAGGGCCAAGCGCTCCGCCTCGTCGTAGTCGATCGTCTCGGTCTCCCTGGAAACGTTCATCGGGACGATTTTGAAGTACTTGCCCGAGAAGTTGAGCGGATGGCCGTGTGAGAGATGGCCGCCGTGCGCGAGATTGAGCCCCATGACGACGTCGCCGGGATTGAGCACCGAAAGATAGGTCGTGATATTCGCCTGGGTTCCGGAGTGGGGCTGAACGTTCGCATGCTCGGCGCCGAACAGAGACTTCGCCCGATCGATCGCAAGGCGTTCGACGACATCCACGTACTCGCAGCCGCCGTAGTAGCGTTTTCCGGGGTATCCCTCGGCGTATTTATTGGTGAGAACCGAGCCCTGCGCCTCCATCACCGCGCGGGAAGCGTAATTTTCGGATGCGATGAGCTCCAAGCGGTCCGATTGCCGGATCGCCTCCAAGGCGATCGCCTCGTAGACCTCCCGATCCTGCGACTTAAGCATTTCCACGCTCTCCCTCCCCTTGGGCACCGCCCAGAATCTTTTGAAGCGCCTTTTTGATCTGCGCCAGGCACGCCCCATAAATCTCAACGCCCAGTCCTATCGGATCTCCGACCTCCGAGCCCTCGAGGCCGGCGTAGCCTCCCAGTAAAAACACCTTGGACGAAGCCGAAGGAAAGCGCTCGACAAGCCTCCGGCGGTGCGGTTCGGTCATCGCCAAGACGAGGTCGGCCTCGTCGATGATCTCCTTCGACACTTGGGACGGACGGTGCGAGAAGTCATGAATCCCCTCTCGGGCCAGGACTTCCAGAACCGGATCCGGAACGGCGCTGCGCGAATCGACGGCCAAGCCCGCCGAGGCGGCCTGAACGCCCAAGCGCCTTTCATTCGCCATTTTCCTGAAGAGCTGCTCCGCCATGACGCTGCGGCAAGTGTTTCCCGTGCAAACAAAGAGCACGCGGCGAACTCCCCTCAGGCCGCCCAAGGCGGCCGATGCGCCCTCCTGGACAGCCGCAAGGATCGCCTTCGCGGGGATCGCCCCCTCGCGCAAGATCCGGGGCACGGGGCCGGTGGCGTCGACGATGGTCGACTCGTTGCCGGGGGCGCTTCCGCCGTCCAAAACGTAGTCCACATCCTCCTGGAACTCCTCCCATACCGCCTGCCCCTCCGTGAGCGAAGGTCGTCCGGAGCGGTTGGCGCTCGTCGTCGCCCAGGGGATGCCCGAGCGCCTTAAAATCTCGAGCAAAACCGGATGCCCCGGCACGCGGACGCCGACGGTCTTATATTCCGCGAACGTGAGGACGCGCCCCCGGGCCGTGGGCTTGAGGACCAGCGTCAAGAGCCCGGGCCAGAACTTGGCCGCGAGAGCTCTCCCCACCGGAGTCCATTCGACCCACTCGCCCGCGGCCTCCGCCGAAGCGACCATGACGGGAAGGGGTTTGGCGTCCGGCCGGCCCTTGATCTGATAGATGCGGCGGGAAGCGGCCTTGACCAAGGCCGTCGATCCCAGGCCGTAGACCGTGTCCGTCGGGAATGCGAGAACCCGGCAGGACTTGGCGGCATCCGCCAACTCCGCCAGCATGCCCTCGCCCAAATCCGAAAGCGCCACGGCTTTAACGCGCTTCGCCATGGTCATCCTCCCGGGGCTCGTCTCCGAACCGAGGCGGCGGCCGCATTAAAACGACGAATTCGCCTAGCAGGCTTTCCCTGGCCGAAAGCGTTCGGCGGACCTCCGCCAAGCCGCCCCAAAACCATTCCTCGTGGATTTTCGACAGCTCCCTCACGGCCGCCGCTTGCGCGGATTCTCCCAGCACTTCCCCCGCCTCGTCGAGGAGCTGAAGGACTCGGTAGGGGGACTCGTAGATGATCAGGGTCTTGCCTAGCGCGGCCGCCTCTCTCAGCGCCCGGCGCCGCGGTCCGGAACGCCGAGGCAGAAAACCCATAAAAACGAAGGAATCGGCGGACAGTCCGGAGCCCGCCACCGCGGCGGTGAGCGCGCTTGCCCCTGGAAGCGCCGTCACGGCGAGCCCCTCGCGGCGAGCCCGCTCCACGACGCGGCTTCCCGGGTCGGAGACGCAAGGAAACCCGCTGTCCGAGACGAGAGCCACGGGGGCTCCCGAACGGACCTTGTCGAGAAGACGCTCCTCGCTTCACGGGTCCTTGTCGTTGTAGCGCAGGAGAGGGGAGGTGATGCCGAAATGCGTGAAGAGGATTCGGGTGCGGCGCGTATCCTCGCAATAGACCTCGGAGGCGTCGCGCAACACCTCGACAGCTCGGGGCGTCATGTCGCCAAGGTTGCCGAGGGGCGTCGGGACAAGATAAAGCATCACGCGCTCGGGGGGACCTTGCCGTTTCGGCGCACGGCGGTCTCCGCCTCCAATCCCGCCTCGATCTCCAGGAAAGCCTCGACCACCATGGGGTCGAACTGGGTGCCGGCCCCGCGCTTGAGCTCAGAGATGGCGATGTCGCGGCTCAAGGCCTTGCGGTAAGGGCGGTCCGAGGTCATCGCGTCCCAGGCGTCGATGACCGCCACGATCCGCGCCCCGATGGGTATCCGATCGCCGCTCAAGCCCTCGGGGTATCCCTGGCCGTTATACCACTCCTGGTGGTAGAGCACCATCTCCGCGACCGGCCCCAGATACTTGACCGGGGAGAGGATCTGATGGCCGATAATGGGGTGCTTCTTCATGACCTCGTATTCCTCGGGGGTCAGCTTCCCGGGCTTGAGCAGGATCGCCTCGTCAATGCCGATCTTGCCTATGTCGTGAAGAAGGGCCGCGTACTCCACATAGCGCGCCGCCGGCTCCTCCACCCCCAAGCGCGCGGCGAGGCGTCGCGCTTTAACGCTGGCCCTCTCAGAGTGCTCGTGCGTGTAGGAATCCTTGGAATCCACGGCCCGGGCCAACGTCTTGACCATCTCCAAGTAAAACTCCTCCATGTCCGCAAGGGCCCCGGCGGAAAGCTCCCCCTCCTTGCCGCCGGCCTTTCCGCCGGCAGGCGGGCGGCGCGCCGCCCGCCTCGGCGAAGCCCACATCCCGGCCCCGAAGCCCAAAATTGCCGCGAGGCCGGCTCCCGCCAACGCTAAAGTCGTCATTAAGCTGAATTTTACAAATTTGGGGCGATGGCACATCTCCGATTCCCCGCCCCTCAAGGGGGAAGGGCTCAGGGCTGAAGGAGAGGAACGAGCTCCTGGCCCGCGGGAGGCTTGGGCCGCGGTTGAGGGGTTCGGCCTCCCTCCAGCGCGCGCAATTCGCCGGCCGCCGTCTGCCGGTTGTCAGGATCGGGATCGTTGACGACCACCCACTTGAGAAGTTCTTGGAGGTCCTTGGGAGCGAGAAGTTCAGCCAGCTCGCCCACCGCCGCCGCTCTTTGGTCGGGGTCGGGATTCGTCTTGGCGTATTCCTTCAAAAACGGGATCACGGCAGGGCGTCTGGCCGAGAAAAGGACGTCCGCGTCGATGAGCCGGCGGGAGGGGTCCTGGGACGCATGATAATCGGCCTCGAACGGCGCCAATTCCGCGTCCGTCGCGCCAAGGCCGATCTCGATCGCCAAAGAAGCCTGTATCTCCTTGGGGACGCGGCGTCTCCGGAACAGGCGGAGCGCGGCATCCCAGGTTTGGCGGAATTCCGAGCACGGGATGTAGCCCGAGAAGCCCTCCTCCGAGATGCGGCGGCGCAGCGCGAACCACGAATTCATCCAGCTCCGGAACAAGGAAAACGAATCCTTCCAGAAATATCTCGACATAATGCGCGCCACGCGGGGCGCCTCGTGGGCCTTCTCCTTAAGAAGAGGCCAGGATTTTTTCCCCTCCCATTCCGCGAGAGCCACGAGCGCCTGATATTGCGCCCACCACTGGTTCTTGTCCGCCGGCACCGAGGCCGCGGCCGGGCTCGAGAACGCAAAGGGCCGCCGCGCGATCGCCTCGATGACCGGCAGGGCGCGCGGGTCGCGCAAGCGCATCGCCCCCTTAATCCCGAAAAAGACGCTCAAGGGATCGTCCTGTTTCATGTAGTCGATGAATAGCGCGCCGAGCCTGCCGTTGGGGCGGGTCAGCGAGACGGCCTTCAACGCCGCGTCGAAGACGTAGGGGTTGCGGAAGCGCATGAAGAGATCGTAGACGGCCGAGACGTCCGCCAGCGACGTGGGCGTCGAGCGGGAGATTTGTTCGAGAATCCGCAGCCGTTCCAAGTCTTTGGTCGCGCCGACGAACCGGTCGTGAAGATCAAGAAGGCTGGCGGTTTCTGTCGAGGCGGCGAACGCCGAAGGGACGGGGGCCAAGAGAGCCGTGGCGATGACGAGGGCCTTCATCGCGGCTCCTCCCCCGTCAAGGGCCCGAGAGCGGCGGCCAAAGAAGCGGCGTGATACCCGTACGGAACGACGGCCGTTAACTCCGGAGCGATCTCCCGGTCGAATGGATTGCGCAGATAGCAGACCGCCGTTTTCGAGGGAGCCAGCCGCCTGAGGGATTCCAGCACCGCCTTCTCGGCAGGGAATCTCGCGGCCTCAAAGCAGAAAAAAATGACGGCGCCCGCGTCGGCGGCGAGAGCTTGGAGCTTCTCTGCCGGGAAATCCCCTTCGAGCGGCACCCGCTCGAATCTCCGATTTTTCCATCCCGCGAAGGCCCGGCGGATCATTCTCTCGGGAGCGAGAGGCCCTCCTTCAAAAGTAAAGCGCGCGGCCATGCCTCGCAAATCGGGAAGCAAGACCAGAAGCGGCTCTCTCTTGGAGACGGGAAGCTTCGCCCGGCCCGACACGACCTCTAAAGCCCCCTGGGCGATCCTACGGCAGAGGCGGACCCCTTTCGCGAAATCGGGCAGGCCGCGAGGCTTGGGCCTGGGGGCCGAGAGTCTCTCCAGGCGGGCCGCCGCCTCCTCCAGGCGCGAGGTCTTCGCCTCGCCCCTCGCGCAAGATTCCCTCACTTGCTCGACGGCCTTCCTTTGCTCCCGGGCGTCGAAGGCGATGAGAAGCACGTCGTGGCCGGCCTTGAAGGCCTCCACGGCGGCCGCGGGAACCCGCCGTTCCTGAAGAACGGCCCCCATCCCAAGATCGTCCGTGAAAAGAGCGCCCTTGAAGCCGAGAGTCCCGCGCAGGAGCTCCGTCGCGATGGCGCGCGAAAAGGTGGCGGGAACCGCATCAAAAAAGGGGTAGAGAACATGGGAGCTCATGACGGAGGAAACCCCGGCGCGAACTGCGGCCCTGAAAGGGAGAAGGTGCTCTTTTTCGAACTCGGACCTCGAAAGCCGGATGGTCGGCAATTCGACATGCGCATCCCTGGTCGCCGCGCCCTTGCCGGGGAAATGCTTCGCGCAGGCCCGCACTCCCCGGGACTCGAGGCCGCGGACCAAGGCGCTCCCGAGCCGGGCCGCCAGCGCGGGATCGGAGCCGAACGAACGAAGTCCGATGCCAGGATTGTAGCGTCGGGTCAAAACGTCGAGAACCGGAGCCAGGTTCATTTCAATCCCCAGGGCGCGGAGCTCCGAGCCCATCTGCCGGCCGACCTCGAAAGCCGCCCTCTCGCGGCCAAGCCGCCCCAGCGCGGCGTTCCCCGGGAAGACGGTGAGCCCCCTTTGGAACCGCAGAACGTTGCCCCCCTCATGGTCGACGGCGAACAACAGCTTTCGGCCAAGACGGTCTTGAAGCCCTTGGGTCAGAGCGCGGGTCTGGAGCGGATTTTGGATGTTGCGGGCCAGGAGGAGCACGCCCGAGGCGCTCGTCGCCTTGAAGAGCTCCACCGTCTCGCGCCGAGGGCGAGCCCCCTCAATTCCCAGCATGAAAAGCCGTCCCGGGTCGATCACCGGCTTTTGACGGAGAGGCGGGCGTCGGCGGGGCGGGCGGGCTTCTCCGAGGCGAGGCGCAAAAGGTAGGCTCCGTAGGAGCTCGAGTTGCAGGCCGTCGCCAGGCGCCTGAGATCCTCGAGGCCGATGTAACCCATCCGGTAGGCCACCTCCTCCACGCAGGCGATGTAGAGTCCCTGGCGTTTTTGGATCGTCTGGATGAAGACGGAGGCGGAGAGAAGCGCATCAAAATTCCCCGTGTCGAGCCAGGCATAGCCACGCCCCAGGCGCCTGACGCGCAGTTCGCCCCTTTCGAGATAGGCGCGGTTGACGTCCGTGATCTCAAGCTCGCCGCGAGCGGAAGGCTTAAGGGCCTTCGCGATGGAAACCACGCGGGAATCATAGAAATAGAGCCCTGTCACCGCCCAGGAGGACTTGGGCTTAATAGGCTTTTCCTCCAGCCCGACCGCTTTCCCGTCGTCGCCGAACACAACCACGCCGTAGCGTTCCGGGTCGTCGACTTGGTAGGCGAAGACCTCCGCCCCCGTTGAGAGCCGCGACGCCT
This sequence comes from bacterium, assembly GCA_021790955.1. Lineage (GTDB taxonomy): Bacteria > Elusimicrobiota > Elusimicrobia > UBA1565 > UBA9628 > JAJZAK01. Next base: position 10,636 of record JAJYFI010000012.1, read on the forward strand.
CCTGAAGCTCCCCCGTGATGTCCTGGCCGTAGAAGACGTTGTCCCCGAGAATGAGGGCCACGGGGCTGTCCCCGACGAAATCGGCCCCGATGATGAACGCCTGCGCGATTCCCCCCGGCCGGGGCTGCTCGCGATACTCGAGCCTGAGACCCCATTGCGATCCGTCGCCCAGAAGCATTCGAATGAGCGGCAGGTCCCTCGGCGTGCTGATCACGAGTATCTCGCGAATTCCCGCCATCATCAAAGTCGAGAGGGGATAATAGATCGTCGGCTTGTCGTAGACGGGCAGGAGCTGCTTGGAAATGGCGAACGTCAGGGGGTAGAGACGGGTGCCGGACCCTCCGGCCAGGATGATCCCCTTCACGGACGGCTGATGCGTCCCGCCCTCAAGAAGCCTTTGCGCGGGGAGGGACTCGAACCCTCACGCCGTGAGGCATACGCCCCTCAAACGTACGCGTCTGCCAGTTCCGCCACCCGCGCATAAATTTATTTAGCCGGAGCGGGAGCGGGGGTCGCCGCAGCCGCCGGCGCAGCGTTCTGCGCCGGCGGCGCCGGAGCCTGCCGGCCGGCGGGCAGGGCCGGAGCGGGAAACTGGTTGGTGACGCTGCCCATCTCGGCGCGGCTGGCTAGAAGCGTGAGCACCAGCGACGTCAGGGCGAACGTGCCGGCCAGGACCGCCGTCGCCTTTCTCATAAAGCTCGATCCGGTGGGGGTGTTGATGAGGGAATCGGTTCCGCCCCCGAAGACGGCGAGCCCCGCTCCGCGGCCCGTCTGCAGCAAAATGATGAGGATCAGCAGCAGGCAAGCCCCCACATGCACCGTCATCATAAGGTGATAGAGCATTCTCGCGCAGCAATTATATCAGAATTGCCGGCGGCGCGATGCTGCCGCGATCAACGCCAGAGCTTGGCGATCTCGTCGCCGACGGCGTCCGAAGGGAAGCCCTCGTCGTTGGAAAGGACCACGACGCCGAGCTTTTTTTCGCGGTCCAGGCGATTATAGGTGCATGTGCCCGTCCATCCCCCCTCATGGGCCACAATGCGGCCGTCGTGAGAAATATCCCAGCCGAAACCGTAATGGGTCGCGCTGCCATCGGCCAGCCGTCCGCTCGTCCAGGCGCGCTCAAGCATCGACGGCGAGACGGGAGGGTGGTCGAACAGGGCCTGATCCCAACGCAAGAGATCATCCACCGTCGAGAATAGATTCCCGTCCCCGACGAGATACTCGGTGTCATTGCGCGCGGGCTCGAAGTCGCCGTTTTTCTCGGCATAGCCGTCAACTCGCCCAGGAACGGCTTGCCCGAGATGATCCAGAACAACGGAATGGGACATCCCGAGAGGCATAAAGACATTTGTTCTCAGGAACTCGCCCAGGCCGGCGCCCGAGGCCCGTTTTACGAGCAGGCCGAGCATGTTGTAGGCGGTATTTGAGTAGTGATACTGCGTCCGGGGCGCAAAGAGCAGCGGTTTGGACAGCATAAGCCTGGCCGCGTCTTCGTTGGTCATATGATGGTAGTCCGCGCCGTCTCCCATCTCGGTGTAATCGGCCAGCCCCTCGACCATATGGAGCAGATCCACGACGCGGATCGAGCGGGCCCGCGGGTCGAGAGCCTTGGAAAATTCCCGAAGGTAGTCGCCCGCCGGCCGATCAAGGGAAATCCTCCCGCGCTCGGCCAGGATCATGACGGCCATCGCCGTGAATTGCTTCGAAACGGAGGCCAGATCGAAACGCATGTCCGGAGTCAACGGCGTTTTCCGGACGATGTTGGAATAGCCGTAGCCCCGCCGGAAAACGATTTTCCCGTCCTTGACGACGCCGACGACGGCGCCAGGACCGCCGACGGAGAGGTGCTTGGCGACGATGGCGCCGATCCGTTTCGAGAGACGCTCGTCGCCTCGGATCGCGCCGTCGGGACGTTGATCGGCGCGGCTCCAGGCATGGCCGCTGCCCGCGGACGCCGCCAACGCCCGCGCGGCGCCCCAAGCGTCGGTCAATCTTCCGGATTCGGAGGAAGGCTGGGATCGCGCCGCGTTCAGCGGAAGAGCCAGCATCAGCAATGATCGGAGAAGCATGGATATTTAATCCGCCTTCTTGACGCCGAGAAGGGCGCCTGTCCGGGCGTCGACCCTGATTTTCCTAAGGATTCCGTCCGACTCGGCCTTGATCTTGAACTCGTAGATGGTCTTGCCGTTCTCCTTTTCGAGCTCGAACTTCTTGACGATCCCGGCCACGGCCTTGAGCGCCACCATCCTCGCCTCGCCCTCCGGGATCGACTTCCTGCGTTGTTTTTTGGCGGCGACCGAAACCGCCGGGGCCGGCGCGCTTTTTTTCCGGACGGTCGTTTGAGGCTGGGCCGCCGACGCGGCGCCTTGCGCGCCCGAGCCTTGTCCCTGCGCCAGCGCCGCGCTTGCGAAAAAACCGGCGGCGACCGCCACGACCGGCAAAGCCCCATGCGCCTTGTTCAACCGCATTGTCGAGCCTCCTTTGAATGGAATACGCCGGAAGAGCCAATAAGTTCGAGGACTATTTTTCATAGCGGGCCAGGACGCGCTGCGGGGAGCCGTCAAATTGAGGCGTCTGATCTCGATTATAGAGCCTGCGCGCCGCGCGCGTGACCCGCTTGCCGACGTAATCCTTCATCTCCTCCAGGGTGATCCGCGGCGCCGCTCCCTGGCCCGCCCGCGATTGAAGCCCCTTCAAGAGGTAATAGGTGAACAGGGAGTGTCCCTGGGGAGGGTCCCAGCTCGCCATTTGGCTGGGCCCTGCGGCGCTCAAGAGGGCGAAATGGGCCGGGAGGCCGGGGAGAACCGTCCTGACGACGAGAGGAGAGGCGTTCTTGATGAGGGAGCCCTGCGGGCTTTCTCCGCTGAAGCAGGCGTCCAAAACCACGGTCACGGAGCGCGCCTTCAAATGGCCGAGATTCGCGTAGAGGAGGTCCAAAGGATAGCCGCCGATGGCGATGTAGTCCGGGGAGGCGTCCACCGGCACCAAATAGGCTTTTTGGTTCTCGGACGGGGCGCCGTGCCCACGTAGTAAATGATGACGTCGGGCGGGCGGTCGAGTCCCGCGACATAGTTGAAGAGCTTGCCCTTGTAGTTTCCCGCGTTCCCGAAAATCTCCTCGAAGTCCCCCTCGCCGGCGTTTTCCCGG
>JAJYFI010000191.1 GCA_021790955.1 bacterium
GTACGGCAGGATGTGTACGCTGTCGGACGGTACGCCGAGGCGCAGCAGCACGCCTAGAAACACATACCAGAGCTGGGCACAGGTGAAGGTGCGCGGCTGGTTTTCGAGATCGACGATCAGGAAATCAGGAGGGGCTTTGTCGGAGACCTGCGCAAGATCCTGGGCCCCGGAAACCCTTAAGAGTGCGTAGCCTTTGGCGCGGAACGGCGCCGAGAGACGTTCCGCGGGGGCGGGGTCGGCGCCTATCCAATAAACGGTTGCCGCCCCGTCCGGACCAGGAGAAATCTCGCCGCGTGGCATCTTTGTCGATAAAGGCATGATAGCAAAATCATAAAAACATCATAATTAAATCCCTGGCTTTCGTAATTTTGAAATGAAAATCGGAAACGCCGTTTTTAGACTACCTCCAAGTTGATATTAATAGAGGCCGTTGCCGCCAGGCGTCCCGTATCCTCCATGACGATGTCCCGCCTCCTGCGCCGCGCGCTCCTTGGCGCGGCTGGACTCTGGTTCTCCGCTTTTTCTCCCGCCTTTTCGCAGATCCTCACCTCGACCGGGGGTTTCTCGATGATGAGCTATGCCCTGGACGACGGCGGGGGCGTGTCGACCGGGACGAACTTCACGAATGTCTCCGCGCTCGCGGATCTCGCCCAGACGACGGTTTCCGCGGGCGGCTTCGTGGCCCGGGTGGGCCTCATGGGGATCTATTTCTACCCCGGCCGCATCAATTCCTTCACCGTCTCCCCGGTCAACGCCCAGGGCCAAGTGACCTTCACCATGACCGCGGTCGGCGACGACGCCTACGCTCCGGGCACGAGCGCCCACAGCTACATCATCAAGTATTCGACCATCGCCGCCGACGCCCCCTCGGCCTCGACGACGGCCTTCGCCGCCGCGGCGACGCTGCCGGGGACCTTCCCGTCTCCGGCCGTCGAGGGGTCGAGCCAGTCGTTCGTGGTCAGCGTTCCCATCCAGGGGGACAGCTATTTCTTCGCGATCACGGCGCAAGAGGCCGACGGGCTTTGGATGCCGATCTCGGGCGGCGCGCAGACCCAGCTCGCGCCGCTCCAGCCGATCCAGGTCGCCATTTCGACGGCGGCCGGCCCTCCCATCACGGTGGCCTTCTCCTGGGGGCCGGTCGAGTATTTCGCCGCCGGCCAGCCTTTCGCGAATCCGTCCGCGCCCCTCCCGACCGAACTTTCCGGCTATCGCGTCTACCGGGCGACCTCCCCCGCCGGCGCCCCGTGGACCGACATCACGAGCACCTGCACCGCCGGAACGGCCGCCCTCATCTCGACGAACACCCTCCAATGCGTCGACCCGGTCGCCGGGAACCTCTCTTCCTACTACGAGGTTGTCGCCGTCAACCAGAACGGATCGTCCGTGCCCTCGATCATCCGATCCGCCGCGACCGGGGACGGCTGGATCGTGGCCGTGGATGGGGTCAGCACCATGGACATCCCCGCCTCGGCGATGGCCGGCGTCATGGATTACGCCTTCCAGACCGTCGAGAACACGCAGCAAACGAACGGCGGCGTCGGGATTTATAAGGCCATGGAATTCGACCCCGATCACGTGACCCTGCCCGCCGTGACGAACGGCGTGTCGCTTGACACCCACCTGACCCTGACCGCTGTCGCGACCATGAACCTCTACTACCAGGTCACGACCTCGACCACCGGCAGCGTCGTTCCCTCGAGCCTTCAGCCTCTGGATTCCCCGCAAAATCTCGCCGCCTTTTGGAACAACGGCGGGGCCGTCAACGGGGGTTGGACGCCGCTCTATGGGACCGTCGTCGCCGCCGCCGATTACGTCACCCTGCAAGCGGAAGGATTCGGGCAATACCAGCTGCGCGGGGTCACAAGGCCGACGAGCGTCTCCTTCAATCCCGGATCGGACATCTCCAACAAGGAGATCACGCCCTTCGGCAACAACGACAGATACGTCTGCTTCCGGGTGACGCTCCCCAGCGGGAGCTCTTCCTTCTCGGGGAAGATTTTCGACATTCGCGGCGGCTTCGTCTCGAGCATGGACACCGCCGGTCCCGGGGCCGATTTCTCCGGCTCCATGCCCTGCAACAGCGCCGAGGTGACGTACGGGCTCCTGCGGTGGGACGCCAAATCCCACGGGACGGTGGTCTCGGGGGGCGTTTATCTCTATGAGATCAGCGCCGGCGGCCAGACGTGGACCGGCACGGTGGTGGTCATCCGATGAGAGCCCTCCTCTGGGCGGCTCTCCTGCTCGCCTCCCCCGCGCGGGCGGCGTTCCAGGACCTGGGCGCCGGCGCGCGCGCGCCCGGCATGGGCAATGCTTTCACCGGTCTTGCGGACGATGTCTACGCCATCTACTACAACCCCGCGGGCTTGGCGCAACTCGAAGGCCCGGAGGCTTCCGTCGCTTACTCGGCCCTCTACATGGGCCTTTCCGACGGCTCGAACCTCGGCATCCAGCAGGCGGCCTACGCCCAGCCCTTGGGCAAAGGAGGCCGCTACGGGTCGGGCGGCTTCATGTACCAGCGCTTCGGCCTCGACAGCCTCTACGCCGAGCAGGAGATTTATTTCTCCTACGGCAAGAGCGTCTTCAAGAGCGACGCGAAGGGGCAGCTCTACCTGGGCTTGAACGCCAAATACCTGGACCGCTCCTTCGCGCTTGACGCGAACAGCGCCACGGGCTGCAACGGCTTCGCCTGCGGGCAGGGTTCCAATAACATCCTCAGCGGCAAGAGCAACGCCACCGCGCCGACGGCCGATCTCTCGGCGCTCTACCGCTTTCCCAACGGCAAGCTCCAGACGGGCCTTGACCTCGAAAACGTGACGAGCCCGAACGTGGCCTTCAACGGCACCGACAAGGTCACCCCCAGCGCCCATTGGGGGGTGGCCTATAAAACCCTTTGGATGAACCTCGACGGCGAGATCGACATGAACCCGGACCCGATCGGCGGGAACGACGAGGACGCGATCGCGGCGGCGGAGCGCTACTTCCCGACGCTCGAGTACGGCACCTTCGGACTGCGTGGGTCCTTGGGCTACGGCAGCCGTCAGTGGGAGCAGATCACGATGGGCCTGAGCTACCGCTTGGACAAGTTCCAGGTCGACTACGGCTTCATGATGCCGGTCTCCGGCATCTCGGGCACCACGGGCACCCATCGGGTGGCCTTGACCTTCAACTTCGGGGCGACGACCGTCGAGGACCAGATCTCGAGAGGGCTGCTCAGGAAGGCCCAGGATCTCCTCAACCCGCCGCCCGTCAAGGCGAAGATCGGCGAGCTCGAGAAAAACGACATGAGGGACCCGCATGACCTCAAGGATCCGATCCTCGCCTCCGTGCGCGCCTTCGTCGACCAGGGCCTCTATCAGAAAGCCGCCGACGCTCTGGATGCCTACATCCAGAGCCAGAAAGAGAAGACCCCGCCGCTGGATGCCTCCTTCACCAGGCTCTGGAGGAGGCTCAGGCTCAACGCCGACGCCTACCCCGAGTACACCCATCCCGTCGAGAAGTGGGAGATCCTCCTCTCCTCGGGCCTCTCCCACTTCGCCTACGGCGACGACCGGCACGCGATCCTCGAGGACGCCTATGCCCTGAGCCTCACGCCCGAGGACGAGACGGGCGGGACCTCCCTCAAGGACGTGGAGAAAGGGACGGGCCTCAAGGC